>JAOQAL010000281.1 GCA_025963615.1 Chitinophagaceae bacterium
ATTGAGCGGCCAGTTGGCGGCCAATGACATTAGCGTGGTGCATGAGAATACAAAACTGGATCATAATATCTCCGTTGTAAATACCTGTGGTTTTATTGATAAGGCCAAGGAGGAAAGCATCAACACCATACTCGACCAGTTGGAACTCAAACGCCGGGGCAAATTAGACAAGGTATATGTAACCGGCTGCCTCAGCGAACGTTATCGCGCCGACCTGGAACTGGAAATGCCGGAAGTGGATGCCTGGTTCGGAACATTGGAACTTCCGCTGATTCTCAAGCAGTTCGATGCTGATTATAAAACCGAATTGTTAGGTGAGCGTTTGCTCAGTACACCGAAACATTACGCATATTTAAAGATCAGTGAAGGTTGTAACCGCACCTGTTCGTTCTGTGCCATTCCCCTGATGCGTGGCCAACATGTGAGCAGACCAATCGAGGAACTGGTGGCCGAAGCGGAAGGTTTGGTAAAGAAAGGCGTGAAAGAGATCATGCTCATAGCCCAGGAACTGACTTATTACGGACTCGATATTTATAAGAGCCGCGAACTGCCTAAGTTGCTGAATGCTTTGGCTGATGTGAAGGGCCTGGAATGGATCCGCCTGCATTATGCCTATCCCAGCAAGTTTCCTTTAGAGATATTGGATGTGATCAGGGAACGCGATAATATCTGTAAATACCTCGATATGCCTTTACAGCATGCCAGCAACAACATGCTGAAAGCCATGCGCCGCAATATTACCCGCGAAGAAATGACGGAACTGATCCACACCATCCGTGAAAAAGTGCCGGGGATCTGTTTACGCACAACGTTGATCGCCGGTTTCCCGGGTGAGACTGAAGCAGATATTGAAGAGCTCAAAGAATTTTTACAGGAACACCGTTTCGACCGTGTGGGCATCTTTAATTACAGCCACGAAGAAAATACTTCCGCCTACGATTTGGTGGATGATGTATCCGCAGAAGAAAAAGCCGAACGTGCACAATCCGTTATGGAAGTGCAACAGGAGATCAGCTATGAAAAGAACCGTGAGAAGATCGGCAAAGTGTTTAAAGTGATCATCGATAAAAAAGAAGCCGGCCGTTATTTGGGCCGTACAGAATTTGATAGTGTTGAAGTAGATAATGAAGTGGTGATTCATTCAACCAAAAAATTACCTATTGGTGAGTTTGTGAATGTAAAGATTACGAAGGCGTATGACTACGATTTGGAGGGTGAGATTGTTAATTAATAATTCAAATTGAATCATTGTAGTTTCCAAAACGTACATTATCAATCATTTATACATTATCTGTAACACATTATGTGATCCATGTCCACATTTTAGCGCATTAGGAATGAGTTTTGTATATATTTGTGTCGGAGGCTTTGTTGGGTAACTGACATTGCCTTTTCTTTTTAGTGTTTATACTACTGAGATACTCCATATAATATGCTCCTGAATATCGTTGATTTGTCTTACTGTTTTATACTTCAATTTTTGCAGTAATTCACCGTAAGAATTTAATTCCTCTCTTGCCGGTTTTGTCAATTTAGCCAATCTATAGTTCCAAGACAAAATATATGCTATGAAGTCAACTATTTGTATTCCTGTGGTAAGGTCACTATGAACAAAAAAAGGCTCAGGTATTATTAAATTACATCTTATTCTGCCATTGGCAGTATTTTTAAAATATTTATCCATTTGCGTTAACAGCAAATGACTTTTAGTCTTATCTAATTCATCAAACACCACTATTCCTTGGGGGCTCTTCCGGCTTATCTTCTAAAAAATAGTAAAAACGTTCAAACAAATAAATGTAATCCTTGCGAAGCATTGATCTATCAGTAGGGATTGTAGTATGTTCTTTTACGATAGATGCAAAAACCTTGCATCTATACTCTTGACATAGCCTAAAAATTTGTTTTACATAGGACAATTTTGCCTGTGCTAAAGCTGTTAGTTTTATTCTCCCCGCATTTTCTCCATCATCCAAGGCTGCCTTTGCTAATTCAGTTCGATCAAAAAGATCGATTGGGTCTAGTTGATTGGCAAGCCTAAAAGTTTTTTTATTTAGAAATTTAAGTGCCTTGATCTCTCTTCCATCTAATCTATACCGTCTTCCAAAGCAGCTTAGTTCTATTTCTTGTGCGTCTTTAATAAATCTCCATAAATCTTTGTCTTGAATTGCAAATCCCGCCAAAACCTCATAAGGGGATTCCTGATGATCCTGCCCACTTTCATCAATAAATAAAAAATAGGACATGCAAATTAATTTTAACGCAAACCTATATTTATTATTTGACTCAAAGAGCCAGATTCTGTCAGACTTGCTCATTTTGACAACAATTGAATTATTTATTATCACTGATTAACTTTCATTAAGAGTTAGGAACGATTTCTATAATTTTTTGACTTTCGCCTTTTTAATTTGTCTTGATTATCTTTAGCGGCCTAAACAAAACCTACATGCAAATAAACTGGAAAGGTGTTTTTCCCGCAATTACTACAAAGTTTACGGCAGATGATCAACTGGACCTGTCCCTATTCGAAAAGAACCTGGAAGCACAATTGGATGCAGGTGTTAACGGTATCATACTCGGGGGCACACTTGGAGAAGCCAGCGTGCTGAGCACGGAAGAAAAAGAAAAGATCGTAAAATTTACTATTGAAAAAGTAGCGGGCAAAGTTCCCGTAGTGTTGAATATTGCTGAAGGCAGTACCAAAGAAGCTTTGCAACAGGCTGCGTATGCCAAAGCCTGGGGCGCACAGGGAATCATGATCCTGCCGCCTATGCGTTACAAAAGCGATCATCGCGAAACGGTTACGTATTTTGCTACCGTAGCAAAATCCACCGATCTGCCGATCATGATCTACAATAATCCCGGGGATTATAAAATTGATGTAACCCCTGATATGTTCGAGGACCTTACTTCCTGCGCCAATATTGAAGCCATTAAAGAATCAACAAGGGATGTAACCAATGTTACACGGCTCATCAACCGTTTTGGCGACCGTTATAAGATCTTATGCGGGGTAGATACACTGGCGATGGAAGAACTGTTATTAGGCGCCGACGGATTGGTAGCGGGTTTGGTTTGCGCCTTCCCGCGAGAAACAGTGGCGATCTTCCGCCTGGTAAAAGCCGGCCATATTGCAGAAGCAACTGCGATATACCGTTGGTTCATGCCATTGCTTGAATTGGATATTCATCCCAAACTGGTACAATACATTAAGCTCGCCGAAACACGGGCCGGTATCGGTTCAGAATATGTACGTGCACCACGTTTAACATTGGTGGGCGAAGAAAGAGCCGCTGTTCTGAA
>JAOQAL010000312.1 GCA_025963615.1 Chitinophagaceae bacterium
TTCCGCGTCATATAGCCATAATTATGGATGGTAATGGAAGGTGGGCAAAGGAACAGGGACAGGACCGCCTGTTTGGCCATTACCATGGAGTTGAAAGTGTTCGCAACATCGTAGAAGGCTGTGCGGAACTGGGAATTGAATACCTCACGCTATATGCTTTTTCAACGGAAAACTGGGACCGCCCACAGTATGAAGTGGTGGGGCTAATGGAACTGCTGGTAAATACCATCCGCAATGAGGTAGAAAGCCTGAATAAAAATAAAATCAAACTTCATGTGATCGGCGATATGAGCATGCTGCCGGAATATGCGCAGAAAGAACTGAATGAAGCCTTGAACCTCACGAAAGATAATACCGGCCTTAATCTTATCATGGCGTTGAGTTACAGTGGCCGCTGGGAATTGCTGAATGCTGTCAAAAACATAGCGTACGGAGTAAAAACCGGAAAGCTGAATATTGAAGAAATTGACCAGGATATATTGCAACAGTATTTGTGTACCAGCGGTTTCCCGGATCCTGAGTTAATGATCCGCACCAGCGGTGAGTACCGTATCAGTAATTTTTTATTGTACCAGTTGGCCTATGCTGAATTATACTTTACCCATGTTCGATGGCCTGATTTCAGAAAGGAGAACCTGTATGAGGCCATACTGGATTACCAGGGCCGGGAAAGAAGATTTGGCAAAACCAGCGAGCAGGTGGTAAAAGACGTCACCTAGAAAGGATTTTAAATGATTTCTTTAACAATCCCTTTTAATATTTACCGTTAATTTGCCGCCGGAATTCAGGTTCCGGTTTGTTTTGAGTATAAGAATGAACTAATTGCATCCCCCGAAGGCGGATAGTGAAATTATCAGACTGATTTGAACGTTCAACCATGCAGCGACATTTATTCCGTTTTTGTGTAGTGATATTGGCAGTGATTTCCATGCATTCGTTGAATGCACAGGAAAAAGACACAACAAATCCTACCTCTGTTGATCCCAAATTAATAGAATGGGAAAATGCCAAAGCCCCTAAGGAATATACTATTTCACATATCAGCATAAGCGGTATAAAATATCTTGATACGGCTATCGTCCTTTCTATTTCGGGTTTACAGGTAGGCGATAAGATCACTCACCCCGGTGGAAATAATTTTTCAAAAGCAATTTCAAATCTCTGGCGTCAAAAACTTTTTTCTGGCGTTCAGATTTATGTTACATCAATTGATGGCGATAACATTGGCATTGAATTAAGTGTCCAGGAAAGAGCCAGGCTGGGAAATTTTAAGTTTATCGGCGTAAAAAAATCAGATGCTGATGACCTTACTACCAAGATTCAATTAACCAAGCAGACCATTATTACAGAAAATACACGACGCCGCGCCGTGGAAGTTATTACAAAGTTTTATGCGGATAAGGGCTATAAAAATGTAAAAGTAAGGATCGAAGAAAAAGCGGATCCGCAATTTGCCAATTCCAATTCCCTTACTTTTTATGTTGACCGTGGCAAGAAAGTAAAAATAAATGACGTAAACTTTTACGGCAATGAAAATATCTCCGTACTAAAGCTGAAAAAGCAAATGAAGGGTACCAAGGAAACGGGGAGACTGACCTTGTATCCACCCGATGATAAAAGTCCCTATGGCGCCCGCAAAAAAGAAACATTCAAAGAATACTTAAAAGATTTTGGCTTTCTTTCGGGAACCAAAACATTAAATTTCCTGGACCCGTATTTCCGTTTCAAATTTTTCAATGGCGCCAAATTTGATCAGAAGAAATATGACGAAGACAAAGAAAAAGTACTGGATTACCTTAATTCCCAGGGCTACCGGGATGCTCAAATTCTTCAGGATACTATTTATACTTCAAAAAATGGCAACCTGAATGTTGATTTAAAAGTAGATGAAGGCCGCAAATATTATTTTGGTAATATCAGCTGGAAAGGAAACAGTAAATACCCGGATTCGGTACTTAATGTGATTCTGGGTATCAGCAAAGGAGATGTTTACAATATTGCCACATTGAATAAGCGCCTGGGCAAGCAAATGTCCCAGGATGGTGGCGATATTAGCCAGCTCTACCAGGATGATGGCTACCTGTTCTTCCATGTTGAACCAGTTGAAACCGCTGTATATAATGATACCATTGATCACGAAATAAGAATTTCGGAAGGCCCGCAAGCCCGTATCAAAAACATAACTATTTCGGGTAATGACGTTACCAAAGATCACGTCATACGCCGTGAATTGAGAACAATACCAGGTGACCTTTTCAACCGGTCTGAAATAATCCGCTCACAACGCGAGTTGGGTCAGTTGCAGTTTTTCAACCAGGAAACGATCACCCCGGTTCCGGTGCCCGATCAGTCTGACGGAACAGTGGACATAAACTGGAAAGTGGAAGAAAAATCATCCAACCAGTTAGAGCTTTCTGCAGGATGGGGGGGCGGTATTGGATTAACCGGAACACTAGGCGTTACATTCAATAATTTCTCCATTAAAAATATCTGGAATAAGAAAGCATGGGATCCGCTACCACAGGGGGATGGCCAAAAACTCAGTCTCCGGTATCAATCAAATGGACGTGCATTCCGGTCTTATAACTTTTCATTTACGGAGCCCTGGCTGGGCGGCAAGAAGAGAAATTCGCTTACTGTAAGTGTTTACAGCAGTAAATTTTCAAATGCTATTGACTATTTAACGGGCCGGATTGATAAACAACGTTCAGATACAAATTACCTGAAAACATTAGGTGTATCGCTTTCTCTTGGTAAACAATTAAAGTGGCCTGATGACTATTTTACCCTGGTATACGGCATAAACTTTACCCGGTACGATTTGCGCAATTACCCCATCTTCCAGGGATTGAGCAATGGAACCTCTACCAATGTCAGTTTCAAACTAAGCCTGCAAAGATCTTCCGTTTTTGATCCCGTCTTTCCAAGAAGCGGCTCTAATTTCTTAGCCAGTGTGCAGTTTACACCGCCTTATTCAGCGATAAATCCTTCCTTGATTGATTCAAAAAATCCATATAAAAATCCTGAATACCATAAATGGCGTTTTAATGCAGAATGGTATGTGCCACTGGGCAAACCCGGGGGCTCCGACAAAAACCGCCAGTTTGTATTAAAGATCGCGGCTAAATATGGCTTTATGGGGCGCTACAACAATAAGCTAGACTTTTCACCATTCGAACGTTTTCAATTGGGTGATGCCGGCCTAACTAATAATTACGGGTTATTGGGATATGATATCATTGCACAACGCGGCTACCCCGTCTACAATTCATCAGATCCTTCAATTAATCCTGATCAGAGCAGTACTAACACATTCTTTACTATATTTAATAAGTATCAGCTGGAGCTGCGATACCCCGTGGTAACTAATCCCGGAAGTACTATCTATGGCTTGGTATTCTTTGAAGCAGCCAATGGATGGTATGATTTTAAGGAATATAATCCCTTCCGTTTGCGACGTAGTGCTGGGGTAGGTGCAAGATTCTTCCTGCCAATGTTTGGGTTATTAGGATTTGATTACGGTGTAGGATTTGACAGATTTAAGCCCGGCAGTACCAGTTTAAAAGATGCAAGCAGGTTTACCTTTATGCTTGGATATGAACCCGAATAATAAAGTCGACTGATCAGGCCGTCCCG
>JAOQAL010000369.1 GCA_025963615.1 Chitinophagaceae bacterium
ATCATCATATTGCAGCATTCCCAGTATGAACAAACCGCCCGCTGCTAATGGAATGACCATATTCCAGAATAAACGACGGGAAGTATAATTCCAGAGTGAAACTTCCAGGTTCGCCGACTTTTTCCAGGTAAAATAAAAAGCAAGTAAAAATGCCGCCGCAAAAACAGCAGCAGCCAATCCCAGCAATTCAAGTTTCAATTCCCGGAAATTGGTTTCTGAAAAGAAACCGCGTTCATTATAACCAGAATAGTAATTTTTGAATATTACAAACCGGGCGATAGCAGCGCCTGCCAGCGCACATAATCCGGCTGATATGCCACTGAGGCCACTTAATGAGATAAACCGGCTTGACCGTTCCATTAACCGTTTAATGTCTTTGACATCCTGTAACGTATCGGATTGTTGGTTTTGCGCATCCATAAAAAGCACTTTGAGATACAAAGTAAAGATTAAAAGTGCTGAATTTCAAATTATTTCAGAATTTATTTTAACATTCAAACAGGAAGCATCCCCTTTTTGATCCTTATTTTTGTGCTTTGTGTTTATGAATCTCATCCGGAACTACGTTTTATTTACAGCAGGGCTATTTTTCGCAGCAACCGCTTTTTCACAGAAAAGGATTCATGGAATCGTTAAGGATTATCATAGCGACGAAAGAGTTCCTTTCGCCTCTGTTTCCTTTCAAAATACGACCATTGGAAAGCTGACGGATTCAGCCGGCACATTTTCTTTCTATCTTGACAAATGGCCCTCTGATACATTGCTGATTACCTGTGTAGGCTTTCAACCTTTCAAGCTGTATATCCCGGCGTCAAAAGATACCATTCTTATCGAAGTGCCCATGGAACGGGGTACTTTTAATGAAGGGGTGAGAGTCAAGACCAAGGTCAACAAAGGTTTGTTGTTGTGGCGAAAAATAGTGCAACACAAATCAAAGAATGACCGCTACCGTTTCCAAAATTTTTCCTATGAACTCTATAACAAACTGGAGCTGGACATAAAAAACCTGAAATTCGGAATAACAAAACTGAAACCGTTCAAACCGGTGAATGACATCATTAACCAATATATGGATACCGTAGAGGGACATAGGTTTCTACCTACCTACCTTACCGAAACCATTTCAGATTATTATTACCAGAAAAAACCTTTAAAAAGACGTGAAGTAATCAAAGCGGTTAATACCAATGGCATAAAAAATGAAAGCCTTATACAATTTTTGGGTGGAATGGACCAGAATATAAATGTCTATAACAATTTCATTCCGGTATTTGATAAACAGTTTGTAAGTCCGGCAAGCGATAATGGTGACTTGTATTATAACTATAGCGTAAAAGATACGCAGATCATCGGCAATAACAGGTATTATCATTTAGTATTCACTCCGCGCCGGAATGGCACCAGCACCTTTGAAGGTGATTGCTGGGTACATGCGGGTACATTCGCCATACAAAAAATGAATATGCGCCTGGGGAAAGATGCGAATATTAATCACATCGACAACCTGAGCCTGATACAGGAATATTCATTAATTAATGACTCTACCTGGTTTTTAGCGAAAGATAAATTTGTAGCGGATGGTTCCTTGTTTGGTAAAGACCGGCCCGGCGCTATCGGGCGAAAAACGACCACCTACCGCCATGTGGTAGTCAATGATTCGTCGGTAATAAATGCACTTAATAATAATAGAATCATTGAAGAAGTTGTAACGTTGCCTGGCGCCCCTGACAAAGGGAAAGCCTACTGGGACACTTCGCGTCATGAACAATTAACGTCAACGGAGCGAGGCATTATTGCCATGATTGACACCTTGCGCAACGCGCCAGAATTTAAAAAACTAACCCGGACAATTGAGTTTATTGCCACAGGATACCTGGACATTGGTAATTTCCAGATCGGCCCCTGGTTCAACTGGCTTACCGGTAATTCGCAGGAAGGCTTCCGGATGCGGTTCGACCTTGGCAGCAATAAAGGTTTTGATAAGCATTGGTGGTGGCATGGCTATCTTGCTTATGGCTTCGGTGATAAAAAATTTAAAGGCAAAGGCGAGTTATTTTATCTACCTAAAAAACATCCCCGTTTATATTTATATGGTTCTTATATCCAGGATTTTGATTACGGACAGAATTATTATGGTGAAGTATCTACCGATAATATTTTTGCACTGGCTGTCCGCAAACCGAATATCCCGATTAAATTTTTAAAAACAACTCAGGAACGATTTGAATTTTTTAACGAAACCCGGTCCGGTTTTTCAACCTTGCTGGCGGCAACGCATAAAAACTTTTTACCGGTACGAAACTTAATATCCGAAGATTCATTTCCTGTAACAGGCAACCGCAGTCCGCTGGCAACCACAGAGGTTTCACTTCGGATACGATTTGCATACCTGGAAAAATTTCTTGAGAATACTTTTTTCCGTACCAGCCTTGGGAGCCCCTATCCTATTGGAGAAATATATGTATCCAGAGGCATTGCGGGGGTTTTTAAAAGCAATTACAATTACACCAAGGTTTCTGCGAGCATCTCTGATTATGTGAAAATACCTCCTTATGGGAACTTATCATTCCAGGTGTACGGTGGTAAAACTTTCGGCACGTTGCCCTATGTGCTTCTTGATATTGCCCCCGGAAATGAGTTATATTATTACAATAAGTATGCGTTCAATACCATGAACAAATATGAATTCATTCATGATAAATTCGCGGGCGTAAACATTGAACATAATGTGGGTAGCGGCATTTTCCGGCTGATTCCCAAATTAAAATTCCGTCAGTTCTGGACCGCCAAGGCGTTATGGGGAAGCCTGAGTGATGCCAATTATGCTCTCAATTTCAAGCAAGGCAATAATTTTCAAACATTAAATGGGAAGACTTACCTGGAAGTCGGTACCGGCATCGATAATATCCTGAAAGTTTTTCGGATTGATTTTGTTTGGAGACTTTTGCCGACTCCCCTTCCAACCGAAATAGACCGTAAATTCGGAATTTTCGGAAGTTTCCGATTAAGTTTTTAAAGGCGGTATTTACTAGGGCATGGAAGACAAGATGCTGGATAGGCCACAACGTGGCTAAACTCCTTAACTTAATGACATTGCCCGATAGAGATCGCATTGGCGTCAAAGTAATTTTTTTATCAGGAGAACAAAAAACTATTGGGCTCTGTGCCTTTATGGGTCCTTTTTATATTGAACCACATAGGAGATCCAAAGACACATAGACTAACACATAGATGAATGATAAGAATAGGAAAAATAAGATACCCTATGCGATCTCTGTCGCTCCTATATGGTGCTTTTTTATATGAACCCTATGAGGTGATAGAAGAA
>JAOQAL010000707.1 GCA_025963615.1 Chitinophagaceae bacterium
GCCGGCAGGATTACAAGGGTAACGATGGAATATAGCAATAGCGGCACGGTAAATAAAACAGCCGTAACAGGAACTAAGACAGGCCCACAACTGAAACGAACCTTTCCGCAAATTGAATCATTTACCAGAGTTATCAAATATCCGCGGTCCGTGGCTAACGGAATAAAAGTATTTAACGAAAAGAATCTGTTATATGCTGATGCGGATTTTTTTAACATTTTTTCTTTCGACATGCGCCGGGGCAACCCTGCTACCGTATTGGCATCACCTTATAAAATGGTATTAACTGAAAATACGGCTAAGAAATATTTTGGGAGCACGGATCCGGTGGGCAAGACTCTCCGCATCAATGACCTTCAGGATTATGAAATAACCGGTATCGTGGCAGATCCGCCAATAAACTCACAGATACAGTTTGATATGGTGGTTTCATTTACCAGTTTAGGCGTATCAAAAACAGAAGAATGGTTCAGCGCTAATTATATCACGTATGTTTTACTGCATGATGGAACACCGGTCAATAGTGTGGAGAAGCCAGTGAAGGATTACATGCTTCATGTAAACAAAGATGAGCTGCATTCCGAAGGCAGTAATTATCTTACCTACAACCTGGAACCTTTGTTGAGGGTACATCTTCATTCTGCGCTGGATGGTTTGGAACCTAATGGCAATATTACCTATATATATGTCCTGGGCATTGTCGCCGTATTGATCTTGTTAATTGCCTGTGTTAATTACACCAATCTTGCCACAGCGCAATCCATTGGCAGAAGTACGGAAATTGGTGTGCGAAAGGTGCTGGGTGCGGGTAGGTCGCAATTATTAAAACAGTTTCTGGGCGAATCATTTATACTTACATTATTCGCTTTGATGCTGGCAATTGCTGTTAGCCTGTTATTATTGCCCCTGTTCAATTCCGTTACCGGCAAAACATTTGCTGCTTCCCTGCTATTCAGGCCGGTTCCCCTTATATCTTTTTTGTTACTCGGTATTATTATAAGTTTTCTGGCGGGCGCCTATCCGGCCTTTATATTAAGTAATTCAGGACTGGTAAACATTTTGAAATCGGGAGTTCGTGTTTCTTCTTCTAGTGGTGGTTTAAGAAAATCATTGATTGTTTTCCAATTTGTTATTTCTGTTTTCCTGGTTATCGCCACGATCATTGTAATAAAACAGGTATCCTTCATACAACATAAAGAATTGGGTTACGACCGGGAACAGGTGGTAGTCTTACCGGTCGATTATAAAATGCACTCAATTTATGATCCTTTAAAAAAAGCGATGGCATTAAATCCAGGTGTTTTAAGTGTAACGGGCGCCTATGAAGACCCCACCTTTATCGAATGGGGCGATGGAGTTACCGCGGATGATGGAAAAGGGAAAAAAGAGTTATCCGTTACAGCAATTCCTGTCGATATAGATTTTATGAAAACAATGGGTATGCATCTTGTGGCAGGTCGGGATTTTAATAATAATGACTTTTTGCCGGAGGACACGACTAATGATTATAAAAACTACCGGAGCTCATTTATATTAAACGAAAAAGCAGCAAGGGATCTTGGATGGACACCTGAAGAAGCTATTGGAAAAACAATCCAGCGGGGCGGTCCCGGCGTAATTACCGGTGTAGTGAAAGATTTTAATTTTGAATCATTACACAGTCCGATCGGGCCACTGGTAATTTTTCTGGATACCAGCCTGGTCAGACAGTTATTTGTAAAAGTGAAGGGCCAAAATATAGCCGGCACGTTATCGTCCCTGGAAAGAACCTGGAAAGATAGAATAGCCTATCGTCCTTTTGATTATCATTTCCTTGATGAAGATTTTAATAAACTATACCAGGCAGAGCAGCGGACAGCCAATCTGTTTGCCTTATTTTCCGGGTTGGCGATTGCATTGGCCTGTTTGGGGTTATTCGCCCTGGCGGCATTTACGACCGTGCAGCGCACAAAAGAAATCGGCATCCGGAAAATATTGGGGGCCAATGTGACAAATATCACGGTATTGATTGCAAGACAATTCATACTGCTTGTTTTGATCGGCATCTTAATAGCCTCTCCGCTGGCATGGTGGGCTGGCAAAACATGGCTGCAGGATTTTGCCTACCGCATTAATATCAGTGGGTGGATTTTTATAACAGCGGGTTTGCTCGCTATCGTTATTGCGTTGGTAACGGTTAGTTACCATGCTGTCAGGGCTTCGCTGGTAAACCCGGTGAAGTCATTGAGAACAGAATAGTTTGAAGTTTTTAGTTTGAAGTTTGAAGTTTGTAGTTTCGTGCTTTTCGAAAATTCTTTATTCATTTGTATATTTCAAAAGCGATGAGTATTTAATCGGGACAACAACTTAAGAGAAGGAGTTTCAGGAATAGATGGATGAAGCCCGTTATGAAAAATTGCATCGTAAATTTTTTTTACTGAATTTTATACCATAGAAAACACAAAATGATAAAATCTGGCTTAAAGAAAACAGGATTACTTGTTGTAAGCTTTTTTATAATTACTTTAATAAAAGCTCAACAGACTGCACAGAAATTTATACAGGAAACTCAGTATCTTTTATATCTTCCGGAGGGATATGGAACTGATACAACCCTGCGCTGGCCGTTGATGATTTTCCTGCATGGTTCTGGTGAAAGCGGTGTTGACCTGGAAAAAGTAAAAGCACATGGTCCCCCCAAATTGATTGAAGCCGGGAAAAAATTTCCTTTTATTGTTGTATCACCCCAGGCCCCGCCGCAAACCGGGTGGAAATCGGAAGTATTAAAAGGGATGCTGGATGATGTAAAGAAAAAATACAGGGTAGATAATGACCGGGTTTATCTTACCGGCCTTAGCATGGGCGGCTTCGGTACATGGGATCTTTCGGAAAAATATCCGGATGAATTTGCTGCGATTGCTCCTATCTGTGGCGGTGGGGATGCAGAGAAAGTTTGGAAACTCCGTCATATGCCGGTATGGTGTTTTCATGGAGCGAAAGATGATGTGGTACCGCCTGCTGCTTCGCAGGCAATGGTAGATGCATTACGGAAATATAATCCGGATGTCAGGTTTACTCTTTATCCTGAAGCCAACCATAATAGTTGGGAAGTAACTTATAATAATGATAGTTTGTACAACTGGTTTCTTTCACAAAAAAAATTCCGGTACAAGCAGGCGGTCGTACAACAGAAAGTGCTCAAAGAATATGAAGGCCGTTATACCAATGCAAAAAGAGATACTATGACGATTGTATTGGAAAATGAAAAACTAATCGCCAAACCCGGAAAAAATACCATCGAATTAAAACCTTCTTCTGATACCACTTTCTTTTGGGACCCGAATTCTGTTAATGAAGTTCAATTTTTACGGGGCAAAAACGGAACAGTGAACGGCCTCACGATTCTCACAGATGAAAGAGAGAGTGCGAAAAAGATTTTGATCAGCAAGAAAAGCAAATAAAGCCCACGCTTTTTCTATATTCTTCTTAATCCGGGATGTTTTCCGGGTTGCAACTGTCCGATTCCGTACACTCTACGTTCACTTTCGTACACAAATAGGGTTGAAATCTTTCGTAGTCGTTGAGAGGCAGTCAGTTCCGCACTGGCACGGGGGTTGGAAACAATAGTGGGAATTATAGTCGCCGAATTGTCTCCAGCTGGCAGCAGGCAAATTAAAAACCGAAAAAACCCTGTCATGATCAAGAATTATTTCAAAACCGCATTCAGAAACCTGCGTAGAAATAAGGTTTACTCGTTTATTAATATCGCCGGATTAAGCCTCGGCCTGGCCTGCGCCATGCTTATCATATTGTACGTAAAAGATGAAGTGAGCTATGACCGCTTTCATAAAGACGTGAGCCAGATTTACCGCATTGGTATGAAAAGGATCAAACCTGATGGAAGTGTTGATGGCATTGGCGGTTATACCGGTTATTTCCAGGGCCCCCGGTTTACTGCAGCCATTCCTGAAATAAAAGCATTTGTACGTATACAAAGCAATCAAAAAGATATTAAGACCGGCACTGAAATTAAATCCCAGGAGATGCTTGCGGTAGATTCTAATTTCTTTTCGGTTTTTTCTTTTCCGTTGGTAAGCGGCAATGCAAAAACAGCGTTGCTGGGAACTAATTCGCTGGTCCTCTCAGAGGAGATGGCAAAGAAACAATTTGGCACCACGAATGCTGTAGGAAAAACCATCCTGGTCAAGGAAGAAGATAAATTCGTGCCGTATGTGGTAACGGGTGTTGCAAAAAAATGCCCGCAAAATTCTTCTATTAAATTCGATGTTTTATTCCCGTTCAAAGTATCCAGGGAAGATGAATCGAATAATGAAAACTGGTTCAACTTCTTCCTGAATACTGTAGTGGTGCTGAACCCCGGCTTTGATATAAAGACGGTGGAAGCTAAAATGAAAAAAGTATACGAGGCGGACGCAAAAGAATCCATAAAAATGGTTGCAGAAAAATATGGGGACGTTGCGACCACAATATATAGCCTGCAGCCTTTTACAGATATGCATCTGAGCAAAGATTACCGGGCGGATAATGGACTTAGCGATGCGAGCAATCCGGCATTTTCCTATATCCTTTCCGGTATCGCCCTTTTTGTTCTATTGATTGCCTGTATCAATTTTGTAAATCTGACGGTGGCCCGTTCAATAAAACGGGCTAAGGAAATAGGCATACGCAAAGTAATTGGGGGAGACCGGAAACAATTAATGATGCAGTTCCTGGGCGAATCATTTATTTTATGTTTTATTTCCTTTGTTTTGGCCGCCTTCTTAGTGCTGCTGGTACTGCCTGTTTTTAACACCCTTTCCAACAAAACCCTCGCCATTTCCTACTTATTTGATGTAAAATTGGTAGCGGGGTATTTTGTACTCTTTCTTATAACAGGTCTCCTGGCTGGCTTTTACCCGGCGCTGGTATTATCTTCTTATAATCCGGTGCAAACCCTGTACAGCCGGTTTACGCTGGCAGGAAAAAATTATCTGCAGAAATCTCTGGTCGTATTACAGTTTGCACTGGCATCGTTTTTAATTATCGCGACGCTCACCATTTTTAATCAATTCAATTTTTTGACCAACGAAAAACTTGGTTATGATGATAGTAACCTGGTGGTAGTGAATCGTTGGGGGCTCAAACGCAGTGAAGCCAAAACATTCAGAGAAGAATTGATGAAGAACCCGGGAATTATGGATGTGGCGCTTAAAAACGGAGGTGGCTGGGGTACCGTTGCAAAAATAAATGGAGAAACACAGATCCCATTCGCATTTGAAACGGTGAATGACACGTATTTGCCACTATTAAAAATACCCGTCGTAAAAGGAAGGAACTTTTCAGCCAGTTATCCATCGGATTCAACCCATGCTGTTTTGGTGAATGAATCCTTTGTAAAAAAAGCAGGCTGGAAGGAACCGATCGGCCAGGAGGTGAATTTCTGGTACAATGCAGGTGAAAAATATACTGTGATCGGGGTCGTAAAGGATTATCATTATGAGTCATTAACCAAAGAAATAAGCCCGCAATTATTTACCATGAAGCCTGGAAATGATTACGGGAAGGTATTGATAAAAATAAAACCCAATAGTGAAACAGCCAGCCTTCAGCATATCGCGAAGATTTTTAAAAAAATGTTCCCGATAAGTCCTTATTCATACGAATTCAAAGATCTGGAAAATCTTAAAAATTATGAATCCGAAGAAAAATGGAAGCAGATCATGCTGTTCAGCGCGATCCTGACGATTTTCATTTCCTGTATCGGGTTATTCGGTTTATCAGTTTTATCGGCAGAAAAAAGAACCAAAGAAATTGGTATCCGGAAGGTATTGGGCGCCTCCGTGAATGGTGTAGTTACTATCTTATCAAAAGACTTTCTGAAACTGGTAGTGATTTCTTTATTGGTTGCCATACCCCTTTCATGGTTAGCTGCTAATAGATGGCTGGAGAATTATCCGTACCGCATAACATTAAGCTGGTGGATGTTTGCCGCAGCCGGGTTGCTGGTCGTGCTGGTGGCCCTTGCAACCGTAAGTTTCCAGGCGGTAAGGGCGGCTATGGCCCACCCCGTAAAGAGTTTGCGGACGGAGTAGAGCGTTTGAAGTTTTGTTTCATGTTTTGGAAAAATTCGTTAATTGATGGTGAATACCTGATTTGAGTGTTGAATATTTTATTCAGCAAACGGGCTATCTGGACAGCGGCAATAAGTTAAATAAAGAACCGGAAAGGGGTAACAACATAAAACTTAAAACGTCTTACTTATAACAAAACAGACATGAATGCACCGAAACGAATGGCTTCTGCAAAACAAAAGGACTACCCTGAAATAGAAAAAACAGCCAGGGTTAATTTCTTA
This sequence comes from Chitinophagaceae bacterium, assembly GCA_025963615.1. Lineage (GTDB taxonomy): Bacteria > Bacteroidota > Bacteroidia > Chitinophagales > Chitinophagaceae > JAFDYH01. The sequence continues at coordinate 6,335 of JAOQAL010000707.1, forward strand.
CCCCCGGTTCAAATCAACCTTGGGGAAAAAAAATTTAACGGCAAGGGGTATGATTATAAAACATTGTTTTCGTTGCATGCCTTTGCCAAAGGCTATGGTCGCCGGAGACCGGCAGGCAGGGGTGGGATGTTGATTCATAAAAAATGTCCAACTAAAGCTGGTAACATATAACTTTCGAAACATGCTGAAGAACTTTATAAAAATAGCGTGGCGCAATATTGTCAAGAGCCCTTTCTATTCTTTCGTGAATATAATTGGTCTGTCGGCAGGTATTGCGTTTACAATATTGATAGCAGCCTATGGTTGGGGTGAATTGCAGGTGAACAGGGGCTTGAAAAATGCGGACAGGCAATATATACTGCAAAGCAAATGGAAAGACCCGAACCTTGGATACGAACTGGCAACACTTGGACCATTGGCAAAAGAGTTGAAAGAACGCTATCCCGACCTGGTTGCTGATTATTACCGGTATGATGGCATCACGTCCAATGTGTCGAAAGGAGATAAGAATTTCCGGGAAGGTTTGCAGGTTTGCGATAGCACCATGCTGCACATGTACGGGTTTCGTTTATTACATGGAAATCCAGCTACCGCTTTTGCGGAGCCCTTTTCAGTGATCATTTCAACAGCAGTAGCTAATAAATATTTTGGTAAAACAGAGGTAGTAGGACAAACCTTAACCATTGAAAATTTTTCTGGTTCCAGGCATGATTTCATGATAACCGGTGTACTGGATAAATTTTCCAGGAACTCCGTTACGCACCTTGTAGATGATTATCCAAACTCTATTTTTATTTCATCCGGTAACCTTGCCTTCTTTGGCAGAAATATGAACTGGAATAACCCCAGTATTGCGAGCTATGTGGAACTACAAAACGGGGTTACTCCGAGGGATCTTGAAAAACCAATACAATACCTTGTAAAGCAAAACACAGCCGCACAAGTAGCTGAAAACCTGACGCCTTATCTTGTTCCACTCAACGAATATTACCTGGTAGCGAATAATAGTATGGTAAAGAAAATGCTGTATGCTTTATCGGCTATTGCATTATTCATTTTATTCATGGCGGTTATCAATTTTGTGAACATGTCCATAAGCAGGTCAGCCACCAGGATGAAAGAAATAGGTATCCGGAAAGTGTTGGGTGGGTTGAAAAAGCAACTGATCATGCAATTCCTGGCGGAATCAATTATTCTTGTTTTCTTCGCTACGTTGATTGCCACGGCAATCTATTCACCGGCAAGGGATTTATTCATTCATATAGTAGGTAAAGAAATTCCCTCGCTCACTCAGTTTCCTTTATATTTTTTTGTTTTCCCCTTTTTACTAATCGGGATCGTAGGTTTTATGGCAGGCATTTATCCTGCCTTTGTTTTATCCTCTCTGAAATCAGTCGATTCCTTAAAGGGGAAATTAAACTCTGTAAAAGAAAAAGTTTTCCTTCGCAAATCCCTGGTGGCGTTCCAGTTTGGAACGGCGACCATTGTTTTCGTTGGGGCGATTATTGTTACGCAGCAGATCAGCCTGTTCTTCAGTAAAGACCTGGGTTATAATAAGGATTTTATTATTTCTGCACAATTACCCAGGAACTGGTCACCGGAAGGAGTGCGGCGTATGGAAACCCTGCGCAGGCAATTTGTCGAGATGCCACAGGTGAAAAATGTTACCCTTTCCTATGAGGTGCCGGATGGAAATAATTCAGGAAATTCTCTGGTATACAAAGCCGGCGCTGATTCAACGACTGCGATCTCAACACAGTTACTTTTTACAGATGAATACTATGCGTCCACGTACAGCATTCCGATGGCGGCGGGTATTTTTTATTGCCAACCTGGCACGCTGACTGATTCATTTAAAATTGTAATTAATGAAACCCAGTCAAAAGCTTTTGGATGGAATGATCCAAAGGAAGCTATAGGAAAACAACTGAAATTCCCTGGATCGGTTAACGGGTTTACCGTTTCAGGAGTTACCAGGGATTTTCATTTTGGCTCCATGCAAAAAGCTATTCAGCCAGTTACTTTTTTACACGTAGACCTTACAACGACTTTCCGCTATTTCTCATTTAAATTAAAGCCAGGGAATATTGGTCAATCAATTACCGCCTTACAAAATAAATGGTCTGCACTCATGCCAGGCACCCCGTTCGAATATCATTTTATGGATGACACATTGAAGAAACTTTATAAAACAGAAATACAGTTAAAGCAGGCCACTTATACCGCGACGGTGCTTTCTCTTATCATTGTATTCCTTGGTGTATTGGGGTTGATTTCTTTAAGCGTTCAGAAAAGGACAAAAGAAATCGGCATCCGGAAAGTGCTGGGTTCTTCTGTGAAAGACATTATCGCATTATTCATAAAAGAATTTTTATGGATTATTCTCATAGCGGGTATTATTGCCTGTCCGGTCGCCTACCTGCTGATGAAGAACTGGCTGAGTGATTATGTATACAGGATTGATATCACGGCAATGCCCTTTATAACTGCTATTGTTTTATTGGGGCTTATAACAGGAATTTTGATAATTATGCAAACTATTAAAACGGCCTTGGCAAACCCGGTGAAATCATTAAGAACTGAATAACCACATCATGATAAAGAATTACCTGATTATTGCAATGAGAAATTTTTGGCGACACAAAGTGTTTTCCATCATCAATATTTCGGGTTTATCTATTGGTATCAGCGCGGCCCTGATAATTTTTTTGATTGTGTCGTATGAATTCAGTTTCGAAAAATTCCAAAAGGATGGTAACAGAATCTACCGCGTTGTGTCAGATGCTACCTTTCCAGGAGGCTCAGAATTTAAATGCTCCGGAGTGCCCATGCCTATGCCGGTCGCGTTAAGAAATGATTTGCCCGGGATCGAAACAGCTTCGCATTTTGTTACTATTTACCAGGCTAAGGCAACTATTCCTTTTACCGGCAGCCAATCACCAGCGGAATTTAAGAAACAAAAGAATATCATTTACGCGGATGAATTTTACTTCTCGTTATTTAAATATGAGTGGCTTGCAGGTTCGGAACAAACGGCCTTAAAGGACCCTTTCCAGGTAGTTATTACCGAAAGCAAGGCAAAGTTATATTTTGGAAATATACCGGCAAGTGAAGTTATTGGCAGGCAGATTATCTATAATGACAGCATCAAAACAATGGTTTCTGGGATTGTAAAAGACCTGGATGATAAGGCAACTGATTTCAGGTTTACAGAATTTATTTCATTTCCCACCATGATAAAAACCGGTATCGATAATCAGTTTGGTGGTGAATTCTGGGGCAGCATCAATTCGGCCAGTCAACTATTCCTGAAACTGGAAAAAGGCACGGCCGCAAAAAAGATAGAATCTCAATTGCCTGCTCTCCGGAAAAAATATAATAAAGATATCAGGGAAGGTAAGGATGATACTTATAATCACCTGCAATCTCTCACGGATATTCATTTCAACCAGGATTATGATGCATTTGATCAACGCCAGGCCCATAAGCCGACGATGTATGGCTTACTTGCAGTAGGAACATTTCTTTTATTATTAGGTTGTATTAATTTCATTAACCTGACGACGGCCAGGTCTGCTTTGCGGGCAAAGGAAATCGGGATCCGCAAAACAGCAGGCAGCAGTAAAATGCAGCTTATCTGCCAATTTCTCAGCGAAACCTTTGTTTTGACTGTGATGGCTGCTATTTTTTCGTTGGTGCTTATCCCATCACTATTAAAAGTATTCCATGATTTCATACCTCCGGAAATAAATTCTGCTTCTGTCAATCAACCTCCCGTTTGGATATTTCTCAGCCTGTTGGTATTGGCCATCACATTCTTGTCAGGATTTTATCCGGCATTGGTTCTGACAAAATTCCAGCCTGTGCGGGTTTTAAAAAACCAGGTTTATACAGGCACATCAAAGAATTCACAATTATGGCTGAGAAAATCATTAACGGTTACACAATTTGTAATAGCCCAATTCCTTGTTATTGCAACACTGGTTGTCAGCAAACAAGTCCATTACTCTTTAAATAAAGATCTTGGATATAAAAAAGATGCAATCGTGTATTTCAATACCCCACGGAATTTCTTTTCGGATAAAAAAGACGACCGGAGATTCGCGCTACTTGAAAGATTAAAAAGTTTCCCGGAAATTGATAAGGTAAGCCTGGCGCAGTCCTCACCAGCAAGCGAAAGTACAGGCAGCGCCACGATCAAAGTAAATAATGGCAAAGAAGACGTGGAAATTAATGTAGAACAAAAAAATGGCGATCCGGACTATTTTGATATTTATAAAATGAAATTGGTAGCAGGAAAATGGCCCCAGAAAAGTGATACCCTGAAAGAATATCTTATCAATGAAACCTTTGCAAGGAGTTTGGGCTTTTCAAAGCCTGGTGAAGCGGTTGGCCATTTTGTTGATGCG
>JAOQAL010000464.1 GCA_025963615.1 Chitinophagaceae bacterium
CCAGCGACTGGCGTAAATGATGGTTGGCACCAAATGCACTTAAGTTGCCGGGCGAAACGCTCACAACGGCTCCCGGCTTGCCGTCCCATGAATTTTTACCATGAGGGCGGGAACCTACATCAATGGCATTTTTTAAAACGGCCGGTACAGAGCGGTTGTATTCAGGCGTGACAAACAATACTGCATCAAAAGTGCTGAGTTGCTCACGGAATACTTTCCATTCTATTGGTGTTGAGGCTTCAAGGTCCTCATTGTAAAAGGGAAGCTGCCCGATGTTTACTATTTCTAATAATAACGAGGCCGGTGCAAGCCTTATCAATGCCTTCGCCATTTTGAGGTTATAAGATTCTTTGCGCAGGCTTCCGACGAGAACTGCAGTTTTATACTTTGCCATAAAGGGAGATTTAGTGTATGATCATGGCAGTTGAAATATGCGTGCCAGCTTCACAGTTCTGAATTTACCTGGTGTCTTCATGCCCCTAAGAACATGCCCTATGAACAAGCAGTGGACCAAATTGATCCAGTTGGCTAAGGTGAATGCTAAACAGGCTGCTTAATTGGTGAGAATCTGAATTGCACCCATTTACTTTTTGTTTATAATAATAGAATCTAATTTTTTTATTTTTAACTCTTGCATCCCAATGATCCTCTTTTTCCGAACTATAATAGCAGACAGGTTCTGCTTTTTGATAACTACTTCCTTATGCCCGGGTAAAAATGATACTTCTTTTATCTTAATACCTTTTTTGCGTAATATTGAATACTGCTCAATAATAATATATTGCTGGATCTGACTGATGATCTGCAGTTTTTGATAAACAGCAACCTGTTCCTTTTCAAGTAGTTCATCTTTGCCCTGATTGAGGTGTCTAATTTTATTGAGCATTATGTCAACCGGGGTATTGTGGGCGCCGGAGGCTGGTTTACTTTTCAATAATGCGGAAATGTGATCTTTCAATCCTTTATGGTTCTTATTAATATTATTAGCTGGATACTTACTGTTTTGTTTATACCGTGACAATCGATGCCTATCTACCCAAATAGGTATATTTTTAAGGGGCTGAGACTCTTTACTAATAAGGGTATCCAGACGATGCTGGATGGAAGGTTGTTGCCTGGATGGATGAATACCTCTTTGCGCAGGTAAGATTTTTTTGGCAGGTACCGTTGGCCTGGCAAGCAGGTTCTGTTTGTTTTGATAGGTAAGTGAGATGCCATTTTTTTGATCAATCGTATCTTTTCTTCCAGGGTTTTGATCATTTCCTTTTAGCGGAATAGCAGATGCGCCTGTATCTTCTCCGTGATGAACCAAAATCTCATTTTTTTGGATAAACGGCTCTGGATGATTTTTTACAGTAAGAGATAGAAGTTTGAATTCAAGTCCATCGGAAACATCGCCCTCGATACTGCTTTTAATTGTAAATGGCAGTGGTTTGGTAAGTGAAAGAAAGTTCAAATTACGTAATTGAAAGGTATCGATCGCTGCGGTATACTTGCCAGGGGCTAAGCCAAGGAAACTAAAATAGCCATCTTCCTCACTCAGTGTCCGGCCTGCAAGAGTTGAATCAGTTGAATAAAAATTGACGATCATCCGTCCAAGACCCGCAGAGCCCTTTTCTCCGTTAAGAGATACATTACCCGATACTTCTCCCATAACCGTTACAGGCACTTCTATCTTTTGTATATAATCAGGATCTATGGTTACCCGTATGGTTGGTTTGCGTATTTGCCACGCGATATTCTCAAAGCTGTTTTTTTCCAGTTCAATGAAGTAATTGTTATACGCTTCCAATCCAAGTATACGAATAGAAGTATCATTATTGCTTCTTTCGATCCTGCCACTATTAATATGAAGACTTAATCCAAAGGCTTTGGGTTCATTGGGGTCCCATGATCCATTACAATTGATATCCAGGAAGGGTATAATAATAACTCCTCCTTTACCAATACTACTTTGGTTATAGGTACCCAGGTATTTTGTTTTGCCATTATATATAAGGCTTCCTCTAGCCGATTGGATAAGAGTAGTAGTGTGATTGCTTTGGGTGAGATTCAAAGCGGTTTGCGCAAAGGCGAAATTATAGCGGATACCTAACCCCGTAGTAGCGGCATTGATAGCTATATCTTTTTGATAAGAGAAATTAATAAGACCATTGGTGAAAATACTTTTCTCAATTTCGCACCTTATCATACTGAAGCGCTTACGCATGTATTCATATTGTACTTGCGGAGAAACACGCAGCCCGCCCGGAAGGCGAAAAGTTTGCGAAAGATTGGAATATACAAGCGGATGGTTCGGATCAGCAAATATCGCATTGGTAGTAAGGTTTGAACTTATTCCTGCCACAACCCCTGACAATAAAAATTCTGCTGTGGTATATTTAGATTCCGGCAAGGTAAATTGATTGATGGTGAGACGTGAAAACGCGTTAAGGTTCCTGGTATGAAATGGTATCGAGATGACTATTTTTTTCTCCGCCCGGTAATTGTATTTAATAGCAGTTTGCTTAGGGTCATATTTTGAGTAAGTAAAATCAATTTGAATATTAGCGGGCAGTTTGTAACTGAGAATACCCTTGGTCCTTACACCATAAATATGTTCAGCCGATACCAGTAAATTGGAACCTGCACGAAAAGAGGCATTCAAAAAAGGCATTGCTTTTCCTGATGCAACTGATGAAAGATATTCTGCCCCGGCACCAACCGTAATGCGTTTGCTTAATCCATAATTTGCATCAACCCTTGAAAATTTGCTTTTTTGTTCATCATCAACTACTCCAACTGTCAGGTTGTATTCAAATTGATGAAAAGGAAGAAAATTAAAGGGTATGGAAATGGTTTGTTCGCGGGATCTCTCCTCGCCATACGGGCCATATACCCGAAGTTTTACAGTGGTATTGCCATATACCAAAGGAACGTCGAATGTAAAAAAACCGGAAGCATCTGCTTTTGTATAGTTTATTAAAATATTATTTACATATAGTTCCACCATCCATCCCGGTTCGGTAGAACTGTTTAGACGATAGGTCCCAAACGATTTTCTATAAGTAGTAGGGGTATTGGTCAACTGAACACCTGTTACCGGTGTATAAATAGAAGAGGTTGATTGTACTAATAATTTTCCGGCAATTATCTGCCGCAGAAAATTACGGTCATTATTAACATACTTCCAATTATAGTACTGTTGTTTTAGGTTTAAAGGCTGGTCACTATTATAATTTAAGGAAACATTGGTTTCTCCTCCGGCAATGATGGAGCCAATATTAAGATTCAATCCTGTATTCGGCTTCCCGTTTGTTTGCTGTCTGGCAATGATCGCCCAATCAGCTATTCCCAGATGAAATTTTGGGAAACTTCTTTTCATTATTGTGTCAGCCTTTTTTTCATCTTTGAACTGAGAAATATTTCGTCGCATTATTTCCTGCTGCATTTCCCGAATAGCTGGCAGTTCTATTTTTGTTGTAAGTGTAATGGTAAGACTTCGAAAATTAAACGAACAGTCTAATCCAAACACTTCACGGAAGTATTCTTCTTTTAGATAAAGGTTGGTTTCTGTGCGGATAATATCTCCTGGGTTGAGTTGAAATATTTCGCCATCGTACTGAATACGATTCGACATTTTATCAATAAGGTAGGTAACCCTGGGATTGATAAAAAATCCACTTATAGAATCCATGTCGGAAGACCGTACATTCTTTATGCGTAAAAAATCAAATATTTCTTTTACCGGTAAATAAATTACCGGTCCGTGAATTACGACAGGTAGTTCCATACTACCCAAACGGGCTACATTTAGCGTAACTGATATTTCGGTATAATTAAAATTATCAACCAACTGAGCCCACCCAATACCTGGCTTAAAGAGGGAGCAGAATACAAAACACAGGGTTATCTGCCATTTAAAAAAAAAAGCAAATTTTTTTTTAA
>JAOQAL010000491.1 GCA_025963615.1 Chitinophagaceae bacterium
AAGTTGCGGAACTTCATCAGGTCTTCCTGCTCATATTGTACCAGCTCACTCAATGAATTGATCTTTGCAGCTTTCAGACAATTGAAGGCACGTACAGAAAGATCCAGGTCTTCCAGCGGAGTCTTCAGCATCTTACGTAATTGCAAAGTCTGCTCATCCACCATATCTTCTTTCTTCTCTTCCTTATTATCAAATGTTATGTTCTCATCAGTAATAATCATCAGGTGCTGGATCAATATACGTGAAGCCTGTTTTACAGCTTCTTCCGGGTGAATCGTACCATCTGTGGAAACCTCCATAATAAGTTTCTCGTAATCGGTACGCTGCTCTACGCGGGTATTTTCAATGCTGTATTTTACATTTTTAATCGGCGTATAAATAGCGTCTACCGGTATATAACCCAAGGGTGCATCCTTTGGCTTATTATCTTCCGCAGGTACATAACCGCGGCCTTTACCAATCGTAATTTCAATATCCATTCTTGATGAAGAATCCAATGTGCAGATCATCAAATCAGGATTCATCACCTGGAAAGACTGTGTTCCTTCACCGATCATACCGGCTGTAAACTCGGTCCTGTTTTTTATAGACAGAATAACTCTTTCATGGGAAACTTCATGATCAACCGCTTTCTTTAGCCGAACCTGCTTAAGGTTCAACAGGATTTCAACCACGTCTTCGCTAACGCCTTTGATGGTAGCAAATTCATGATCTACACCTTCAATCTTAACACCAGTGATAGCATAACCCTCCAGCGAGTTAAGCAATACGCGGCGTAAAGAGTTACCAATGGTAACAGCATAGCCGGGTTCAAGTGGACGAAATTCAAATTGCGCTTGGAAGTCAGATGCCTTCTGCAGGATTATTTTATCTGGCTTCTGAAAATTTAAAATGGCCATATTGAAAGTTTATAGTTTTTTAATTTTTACTGAATGGGTTAACTGCATTGTGGGATGTCAGTGGACAGTTTGAATGGATCGCTGACTGCTCACCATTCATTATTCACCACCCCTATTTCGAGTATAATTCCACAATGAGTTGTTCCTTGATATTCTCAGGCACACTTTCTCTTTCCGGATAGGTAATGAAAACACCTTCTAATTCTGTTTCATTCCAATCCAGCCAGCTGAATTTTTGGTTTTTTCCGCGAACCTGGCCAGTAACCGCCGTGTTCTCGCGACTTTTGTCCTTCAGACCGATTACATCACCCGCTTTTAGCTGGAATGATGGAACATTCACTACACCACCATTGACAGTAATATGCTTGTGACTTACTAACTGGCGTGCTGCGGGGCGGCTGGGGGCAATGCCCATCCGAAAGATGGTATTATCCAAACGGGCTTCCAGCAATTTGATCAGGTTTTCACCCGTAACACCCTTACGGCGCGAAGCTTCTTCGAAAATTTTGCGGAACTGCTTTTCCAAAATACCATAAGTATATTTGGCTTTTTGTTTTTCGCGAAGCTGAAGGGCATATTCACCTAAAGTCTTTCGCTTTTTGGTGCCGCCGTGTTGGCCGGGAGGATTGCTGTTTTTAGTCAACCACTTACCATTGCCTAAAATAGGTTCACCGAACCTACGGGAGATTTTGGTCTTTGGACCTGTGTAACGTGCCATTATTTTTTTTCATTTCGATTTTTTTTGAAACGGCGCTACGATCGGTAAAAAATCGTAAAAAATAAATCGGGCGCCCTTTGTTTAAATGAAACCTTATTGGCTCAAAAAAATGTACGATGCCAGATGTTTGATATACGCCAGTCTCCAGTCAGAGGTCGTACACCGTGCATCTTACATTATTAAACTCTTCTTTTCTTTGGCGGACGGCAACCATTGTGTGGCAAAGGAGTTACATCCTTGATCATTACGATCTCAATCCCATTTTGAGAAAGAGCACGGATAGAACCTTCTCTGCCGGCGCCGGGACCTTTTACATATACGTCCACTCTTTTCAAACCAGCATCAGAGGCAACTTTGGCTGCATCAGCCGCTGCTATCTGGGCCGCATAAGGGGTGTTCTTCTTAGATCCTTTAAAACCCATTTTGCCGGCGCTGCTCCAGGAAATAAGCTGGCCATTCTTGTTAGTAAGGCTGATAATAATGTTGTTGAAAGTAGCCGAGATGTGGGCATCGCCATAAGCATCTACTTTCACTACTCTTTTTTTAGTGGACGTTTTTGCAGCCGATGCCTGCGTTTGTTGTGCTTTTGCCATTTTTCCGAGGTAATCTTTTGTTTTAAAATAATCCTCCTGCCAAAGACAGGACGACCGAACTAACTCTCCATCTGCACCGTGATATCCGTAATTAGTTCAGGGTTGATGGTGCATTTATTAAAAACTAAAAGCCATTAACTTTTAGCTAATAGCTTATTTCTTCGCTGCCTTCTTCTTACCCGCGACGGTCTTACGTTTACCTTTCCGGGTACGACTATTAGTTTTAGTGCGCTGACCACGAACTGGCAAACCTTTACGATGACGCAGACCACGATAACATGCAATATCAAGCAAACGCTTAATGCTCATCTGCACTTCAGAACGTAACTGACCTTCTACTTTAAATTCTTCCGTAATCGTGTTACGGATCGAGTTTAGCTCATCATCGTTCCATTCATTTACTTTTTTATCCCTGTTGATGCTGCTTTTATCAAGGATATATCTTGCGGTTGACGGGCCAATACCATATATATAGGTAAGACCAATTTCGCCTCTTTTATTTTTTGGTAAGTCAACACCGGCAATACGAGCCATATTATCTTTTTATTTTAGTTAGATATCTTTTATTACCAGCTCCGAGCTTTGGCTTCGAGCTTCGAGATGTCTGGCTCGCAGCTCACAGCTATTGGCTCATAGCTATGCTATCCCTGTCTCTGTTTGAAGCGGGGATTCTTTTTGTTAATAACGTATAGCCTGCCTTTACGACGAACAATTTTGCAGTCTACACTACGCTTTTTAATTGACGCTCTTACTTTCATTTCTTTAAGCTTTGGGCTATCAGCTACCAGCTGCCAGCAATTTTACTAAATTGAATATCTATCAACTAATAGCAAGGGCTACCAGCAAACAGCTTTATTTGTACCTAAAAATTATCCGGCCCCTGCTCAAATCATAAGGGCTCATTTCAACCCCCACCTTATCCCCCGGAAGAATCCGTATATAATGCATCCTCATTTTTCCTGAGATGGTTGCTAATATTTCATGTCCATTTTCAAGTTTTACCCTGAACATAGCATTTGAAAGTGCTTCTACAATCTTACCATCTTGTTTAATAAGGGGTTGTTTCGACATAATTTTTTGGAGGCGCAAAGATATGATATATCGCCGAAAAAAGACAATTCCCTCTCCTTTTTTCAAAAGCAGTGCCAGAAACCCCCATTTTGGGGGAAACTAAGCCCTTTTAAAGGTCGTCAGGGCCGTTCCAAGGGGACTTTTGTCATATCCAGGTGCAGATTTTGCAATTGGTGGACGCCGATAGGATTATTGAAATGGCGACGATCTTCCCGCCACCACATTTCAATTTGAGAAAAATCCCCGCGCTGAGGTAAGACCAAACGGAACGAATCTTTCTTGTATTTAGTGGTTCCGTTACTTTCTTCTTTTATGAAACCCAATTGCGATAATTGGTCCTCATCTAACGGAATGGGCTTCATATCTTCCTGCCGGTACCAGAATTCCTGGATACCATTATCAACCAGGGCCTGGTGTTCTTCATGACTAACACTAACCACCCGGCCTTCTCTTTCCGCTCCTTCATAATTTACATGAATAATGTCGCCAGATTTTAATTCTCCGATTTTTAGCATATCAATCGTTTTTTTGTTTCCTGAATTTACAAAAATTCAGATTATCCCAACAAAAATTATCAGGAACGCTTCTTATAGTTGACAATAGCCCATCCATTCAAAACAACCGCAAAACCCAGTACCGTAACGATCTGGCTTTTAATATCTGCGAGACTACTGCCTTTCAACACGACCATTCTCATCACTTCTATAAAATAGGTAACAGGATTGAATCGGGTAATCCACTGCGCCCATACCGGCATGCTATCAATGGAAGTATAAAGACCGCTTAGTAAAATAAAAATCATCATCAGGAAAAAAGATAACAGCATGGCCTGTTGCTGCGTAGACGTATAGGTGGAAATTAATAATCCCAGTCCCAGCACCGCCAGTAAATAGACGGCAGCAAATATGTATATCGTAGAAAAACTTCCTAAGGGCATAATACCATACACTACTCTTGCAATGATAAACCCAATGGTCATCATCATTAATCCGAGTATCCAGAATGGAATGAGTTTGCCAACGATAAACTGGTATTTTTTGACGGGGGTTACATTAATCTGTTCAATCGTTCCAATTTCTTTTTCCTTTACGATATTCAAGGATGCCAGGAATGAACCGACCATGGTTACCAATACTACTAATATGCCCGGTACCATAAAAAGCCGGTAATTCATGGATGGATTGAACCAATTGGATGAGGTGACCTCAATGGTAACTTCAGGACTAAACCTTGGTAACTGTATCCAGTTCAAACGGACTTCCCTGTTATAGTCCTGTATAATACTTTTCAGGTAGGATCCGCCCAGGTTAGCTTTCACCCCATTAATAGCGTTTACCGCGATAAATAGAGTGGCTTCATTTTCCTTGACAAGATTTTTCTCAAATGAAGCAGGGATATCCAGCGCTAAATCCGCTTTATCTTTTTCAATATCGTGGAGGGCTTCTTTGCCGGACACCGTATACTGCTGCAAATGAAAATATCCCGAAGCCGTAATTTTATTGACTAACTGGCGGGAATAATCAGAATGATCGTGATCGACAACTGTAATACTTATATTTTTTATTTCGTAATCAGCAGCCAATGGCAAAATGATCAGCTGAACTGCAGGCACCATAAAAATAATC
>JAOQAL010000495.1 GCA_025963615.1 Chitinophagaceae bacterium
TCCCACGGCCATAATGCATGGCGGCCTTCACTCCTTCCATTCCGTAAATGATTCCACCGGTTGGAAAATCAGGAGCTTTTACATGCAGCATCATTTCCTCAATCGTGATGTCCTTGTTATCAATATAAGCGATACAACCATCAATTACTTCAGAAAGATTATGAGGCATCATATTAGTTGCCATGCCCACGGCAATACCGCTTGACCCGTTGATAAGCAGTTGGGGGATCCTGGTTGGTAAAATGGTAGGTTCCCTTTCTGAATCATCAAAGTTAAACTGGAAGTCTACCGTGTCTTTGTCAATATCGTCCAGCATGTGCTCTGCCAACCGTTCCAGCCTTGCTTCGGTATACCGCATAGCGGCAGGCCCATCACCGTCTTGGTTGCCGAAATTACCCTGACCGTCCACCAGCGTATAGCGCATGCTCCATTCCTGCGCCATCCGCACCATGGCATCATAGACCGAGGCATCACCATGGGGGTGATATTTACCAAGCACCTCTCCTACCACACGGGCTGATTTTTTATGGGCTTTGTTATACCGTAGGCCTAACTCATTCATGGCGTACAATACCCTGCGGTGAACAGGCTTTAGTCCATCCCTGACATCCGGCAAAGCACGCCCTACTATTACTGACATTGAATAGTCAATATAGGCGGTCTTCATTTGCTCCTCAATATTGACGGAAATAATACGGTTACTATCACTTGTTTCCAGTGGCTGAGAGTTATCTTCCATGCTAATGTTTATTGCAAAAATTTTCTTTTATAGATAAGGGCTTTGATCAAAAAATCAAAGCCAGCAAATGTATCTTTTTTAACAGTTAAAACCTGACCAAAAAATTGTATTTTCCCTTTATTTTTCCACCTTTGTGGAATAGTTGTATCCTCCCTTTTGAAGATGATTTTATAACAACCCTTTTACATTGTCCGGCACCTTATTTTCGTTACTAACCAGTACTTTTAAAAACGGTCTATGGCTACCTATCTCCTGTTACGCAATAATAAAAACTCCGGTCCTTACAGCCTGGAAGCCTTGATACAACTGGGCTTGAAGCCATATGACCTGGTATGGGTGGAAGGTAAAAGTGCCGCCTGGCGATATCCGAGCGAGGTAGAAGACCTTAAATTTTACGCTCCCGTGGTGGAAGAACAGCCTTATGACCGATTCTATAAAAAGCCATCCGAAACTAAAATTGAAACTGAAAAAAAGCAGGCGGTAAACCAGCAACCTGCGCAAATACAACAGGAAGTAAATTATATTACCCCCCAAGAAGTTAAGCAAAGCATAAAAATTGCCGAAGTTAAAACGCCAAAGAAACAGGTTTTTGTTTCACTTCCTGCAAATACCGGACATACTTTTATTAAAAGACCAGAGCCGGTTACGGCCCCGGCAAATGCACAACCGGTTATTGAACTTTTTAACGGCAATACAGATCCTGTTCAAAAAACAGAACCGGCTGAAGCTCCTTCCTATTCGCAACTGGTGAATGAGTATAACAATTATCAACCGCGGGAAAAAAAGATTGTCATTGAAAAGGAGGAACCGCCCATACCCAAACGGTCAGCTTCAGTTGAAACAAAATATGCCCAATCTCTGGATGATATAAAGGATATCTATGCGCAGACCCTTGCAGACCGCAAGCGGAAAACAGCACAGAAGAAAATGATCATGAAGTTGGTAAAACGGGGACTTCCCTTTGCAGCCGTTTTATTGGTAGGCTTTATTTTGGGTGGATTCCTGATGAACAGGGACAGCCATACGGCTACCGGGGCATTGCCATTGCAAAATAATCCTGGTAAAATAGTACTGAAGGCGGATGACAAAAAAGACCTCCCGGAACAGGCTGTAACTCCATTAACGCAACCCCAACAACAGGAAGCGGTGCAGCAGCAATTGCGGGATAATGCATCTTCTGCAAATACAAAAGAAGCCGCTTTTTCTAAATCATCTAATGCTCAAAAGGATTTAAAACTGGATAAAAACAGTACCACCACGCAGCTTCCCTTAAATATTGTTAAGAAATTTGTCGCAAAACAAAATGAGGCTGCAAAAGCGAATAATGATAACTTATCTGCTTCATTGCAGAAGCCACAGAATATTGAAGCCGATCCAAAAACCGGTGAACGCAGCAAAATAGTCCGGTCGGCTACAGAAGATGCCGGTAATAACAATACACCTGCGGCGCCTGCCAAAAACGGTCTGTTAAAGCAGGTAAATGTAAAGGGAAACGAATATAAGGTCGGTACATTTGGCGGTATACATGATTTGCAACTTACCGTTGTAAATAATTCTAATTATTTACTGGATCGCGTAATGGTTGAATTACAATACCTGAAAGCTTCTGCACAGCCTCTGAAGACAAATAATATCCAATTTGAAAATGTGCCTCCGAATGGATCATTAACGTTGGCTATTCCGGCGACTAACCGGGGAATCAAGGTAACTTACAAAGTAATTAATGTACAATCAAAAGCAGCCGGTAACGATACAGCGGGTTTGTAAGAAATCTTCCATAAGTCCTACCGTGTCCGGTACAGTTAGTTGGATCCGGAAGCCGGAAACGCCTTAGGGTAATTCTGGTTTGAATAATTGTGCTAACTTACCCTTCTTCAGTTAACCGGATTATTTATGAAGGAACTATTGTTATTTGGTGCGGGCAAGTCGGCAACCGTATTAATTGACTATTTATTGGCAACGGCTGCTACCGAAAACTGGCACTTAATTATTGTTGATGCCGATCTCGCGGCAGCGCAATCAAAAATTGGCGATTCAAGTTTTGGGCAAGCCTTGTCCTTCGATATAAATAATGAAGCGGAAAGAAGTAAACTCGTACAGCAGGCCGATATCGTTATTTCCCTGCTCCCACCCGCCCTGCATTTTCTGGTAGCAAAAGATTGTGTGATGTTTTCAAAAAATTTACTCACGGCTTCCTATGTTGACGACAGTATAAAAAGCCTGAATGAAGAGATTGAAAATAAAAACCTGTTATTTCTCTGCGAAATGGGTCTTGACCCGGGGATTGATCACATGAGCGCCATGAAGATCATTGATGAAATTCATGAAAGAGCTGGTTTTGTTACATCCTTTAAATCTCATTGTGGTGGCCTGGTAGCTCCTGAAAGTGATAATAATCCATGGCACTATAAAATAAGCTGGAACCCGAAGAATATTGTACTGGCCGGTAAAAGCGGAGCGATATTTAAACTGGCAGGAAAAAAAAATGTAATACCCTACGATAAGGTTTTTGAAAATTGTACAGAAGTCTTGGTCAAAGATCTTCCGGTGCTGGCCTGCTACCCAAACAGAGATTCTATTGGTTATGCTTCGTTATATGGTTTGGAAAACTCATCGACCTTTATCCGTACCACCTTGCGTTATGCTTCGTTTTGCCGGGGATGGGATGTCGTTTGTCATTTGGGATTAACAGATACGGACGATGAAAAAAAAATAAAAGGATACAAAACAATCAGTGAATGGTTTCACCAGAAATTACACGGTATTGAATTGCGGTCTATGACCTGGCTGGAATATTTAAAGATCTATATTGATGAAGCATGGCATACCGAACTGACGGAGCAAATTGATTTCCTGGATTTATTTGAAGAAAAGGCAATTCCTCCCACTGCGACGTGCTCAGCGGATATTTTGCAAAGTTTATTGGAGAGTCGCCTGGTTTTGAATCCGGATGATAAGGATATGATTGTAATGCTGCATGAAATTGAATATACAGTAAATGACCAGCCATCAATAATCAACAGCTTTCTTGTGGTAAAAGGAGAAGATAATCTGCGGACAGCCATGGCTAAAACAGTGGGCCTTCCTTTAGGTATTGCCGCGAAATTAATTTTGAAAAATATTATCCAGGTAAAAGGACTTCGTATTCCCGTGGTGAAAGAAATTTATTTGCCGGTGTTGAAGGAACTGGAAGCACATGACGTGGTGTTTCATGAACACCAAAAAGCTTTATCATGAAATTTCAGCGGCAGTATGAATGCAGCATACTACGCACTTGTAAAAAAGAATCCTCAAACACCGCATAAACAAGATGAACTTTATATTATAGTTGGGGGCTCGGCATTTTCTGCCGGGAGGGAGAACGTTCTTCCTGCAAAACAGGGGATCTGTTATTTGTGCCTGCAGATATAATGACAGTCAGGAGCCATTTGGTCAACGACACCTGAATTTGCGGGTTCAGTATGAACAAAATGAACAGAACCACCAGGCCATCCTTGCCAGTATACTACGAAATAACCGCCTGAAAAACCTTTTCATCCTATTGATTTACTCATTCGTCGATCGGCGGCAACATTTATTACATTTTCTTCGTCCTCTACCAGTAACATCCAAAATCAGGGTTTAATTCTTATAGCGGCTTTTTTTAAAATTGATTGTTAAAATATCCGTCCTGTTAAACCCCAAACCTTAATTCACGTCTTAATACGGATTGGGAATGATAACGAGGTAAAATAAATTTAGAATTATGAAAAAATTGTTAATAATCGGGCTGGCACTGGCATTGACCATTGGTGCATCTGCCCAAAAAGGACGCGGAGGATTTTATAGCAGGCCCCGTACGTATGTTGTGGTAGGCGGTGGTTTTGGATATTCTCCTTTTTATTCACCCTTTTACAATCCATATTATCCCGGGTATTATCCGGGCTATAACACGTACCACCGGCCTTCTAAATTAGAAATGCAGATTGCCGATATCAAAAGTGATTATAGTGACCGCATCTGGTCTGTCAAACATGACACAAGTATTCCCCGCCGGCAACGGAGAAAAGAAGTACATGAACTAAGACATCAAAGAGATATGGCGGTTCAGGCCGCCGAAAGGAATTATCATCTGAGACGGTAAGCAGCGGACAAATTTCAATAACAGTCCCTGGCAGAGCCCCATTGATTGGGGCTTTACCATTTTCTTAATCAGTAGCCTCAGCGCATTAAAGTCTTAGAAGCATTTGTTTCAGATCCGGGATTCCTTCCGTTGCCTTTTTTTCAATAGCCTTGATATTATAAACTGAAGAGGTGTCGGGGACGCGTTGATCAAGAATGAACTTTGGGATTTCAGGAGAAGCATAATTGACAAGTCCAGCAGCGGGATAAACGACCAGGGAGGTGCCAACCACAACGAAAATATCTGCTGTCGCCGTAATTCTTGCGGCTTCCTCAATTAGAGGTACCGGTTCTTCAAACCAAACGATATGCGGTCGAAGCTGTGCACCATCTTTTGCAACATCCCCCATCCTGATATCATCCCTTATTTCATAGATAAGATGCTCATCCTTTTCACTGCGCATTTTAAAGATTTCTCCATGCAGATGAATAATTTTTACAGAGCCTGCCCGTTCATGTAAATCATCAATGTTCTGCGTAATGATGTGTACATCAAAATCATTTTCCAGTTCTGCCAGACCGTAATGCGCTGCATTGGGTCGTGCTTCCAACACATTTTTTCGACGACAATTATAAAACTCTAAAACTAATTGCGGATTTTTTTTCCATGCCCGGGGTGTCGCCACCTCTTCAATATTATAACCTTCCCAAAGACCGTCACTGTCGCGAAAAGTTTTTAAGCCACTTTCGGCACTAATGCCCGCACCGGTGAGAATAACGAGTTTCTTTTTTGTCTGAATCACTATTAATCGGATTTAAGGATTTCAAGGAATTGCCTGCGGCAATTTACTTAATGATTTATATACTTGTTAAATACGTACTACTTTGGATTTAAAATGTCGTTTA
>JAOQAL010000673.1 GCA_025963615.1 Chitinophagaceae bacterium
TTCACTGGTATGTTCCAGAAGGATAGTTTTATCAAATACTGTTTTTGAGGCACCGGTATCAACAACAGCTTTAAAAGGCTTCCCATAAACAACAACTTCCACCAGGAGGTGGAAGCCGTCTTCATGCAGGTTTAATATTTCCAAAGGTATTTCCATCCCCTAAATCCCCTAAAGGGGATTTTAAATTAAGTTTGAATCGGCAAGAACCTGATTCATGTTGCGAACAGCATCAGCGCTTTTATTAAATGCTGCCTGCTCATCTGCGCTTAATTTAAAATCAACGATCTTTTCCCAGCCGTTCTTTCCTAATACAACCGGAACAACCAATGATATATCTTTCTGGCCATATTCGCCATCCAGGGCAACACCACAGGAAATAAGTCTTTTTTCATCACGAACGATGCTTTCTACCATTGCCAGGGTTCCGGCACCCGGAGCATACCATGCAGACGTTCCGATCAGTTTTGTAAGTGTAGCACCTCCAACCATTGTTGCTGCAACGACACTGTTTTGTTGTTCTTTACTCAGGAATTGTGTTACAGGGATACTGTTCCATGTTGCATGATTAATCAAAGGGATCATAGTTGTATCACCATGTCCGCCAATAACAACGGCATTCAGATCTGATGGAGAGCAACCCAGTTCCTGGCTCAGGTAATATTTGAAACGTGCTGAATCCAGCGCCCCCCCCATCCCGATAATACGATTTTTAGGAAGGCCCGATGTTTTTAGTGTCAGATAATTCATTGTATCCATCGGATTAGATACAACGATGATTATAGTATTTGGTGAATGTTTAAGAATATTTTCAGTAACACTCTTTACAATATTGGCGTTAGTACCGATCAATTCTTCACGGGTCATACCCGGTTTGCGCGGTAAGCCCGAAGTGATCACAACAACTTCTGAACCTGCAGTAGCAGCGTAATCATTTGTAACACCAATTATCTTGGTATCAAAGCCCAATAAAGCCGATGTCTGCATCATGTCGATAGCTTTACCTTCAGCAAAACCTTCTCTGATATCTAATAATATAAGCTCTTCGGCTAATTCTTTTCTGGCGATGTTGTCAGCACAGGTAGCACCTACTGCGCCTGCACCTACTACGGTGATCTTCATGAATTTTTATTTGATTGTTGTAATTTAAAATGCTGCCCGAAGTTAAGAAAATCAGTGCTGGTATAAAATTCTTTTTGAATTTGTAACGTTATTATTATCAGCTTAACAGCGAATAGATGGGAGCTTATTAAACTTGTAATGTTTTGATAGATTTGTATCGCATTCACGGACAGACAATATGCTCGAACTGATCAAAGAACCATGGCCCTGGTATATTTCCGGGACTTTGATAGCTGCTATTATGGTTTTGCTCAATTTTTATGGAAAAAAATTCGGTTTCTCTTCTAATCTTCGGATAATTTGTGCCGCTTGTGGGGCAGGAAAATATTCAAGTTTTTTTAACTATAACTGGAGGGAGCAGAAATGGAGTTTACTATTCTTACTTGGCGCGGTCATTGGCGGATGGATCAGCTCAACTTTTTTAACATCCGATGTACCTCTGGCACTTTCTAAATCAACTATTAACGACCTAAAATCATTAGGGATTAATTTCGATGGTGAACTCAGTCCGTTGCAGTTATTCAATATGGAATTTTTAATGAGTGTGAAAGGATTAATCTTATTTATCCTGGGGGGATTTCTGGTAGGTTTTGGTACCCGTTATGCAAACGGCTGTACTTCCGGTCATGCCATTAGTGGATTATCAAATCTTCAACTGCCGTCTTTGATTGCTGTAATTGGTTTTTTTATTGGCGGGCTGATCACTACTTATCTTTTATATCCTCTGATCTTTTAAATATGAAAGGGTTAAAATTTATTCTCGCAGGAATCGTATTCGGGATCATCATGATAAAGTCTGAAGCAGCATCGTGGTATCGAATTCAGGAAATGTTTCGCTTTCAATCCTTCCATATGTATGGCATCATTGGCACTGCTGTATCTCTTGGTATACTGTCTGTGTTTATTATCAAGAAATTTAAGTTGAAAAATAGCAGTGGCGAGCCTATTGTATTTGAAAATAAGGAAAGGGGCTGGAAACAATACCTGTTCGGAGGTACGATCTTTGGATTTGGCTGGGCGTTAACAGGTGCTTGTCCGGGGCCCATGTTTGTTACTATAGGTTATGGCTATATAGTGATGGTTTTTGTGGTAATAAGTGCATTGTTAGGAACGTTTTGTTACGGCCTTTTAAAAGATAAGCTTCCTCATTGACCTGCCTTTTTGCTTTGCAAATTTCCGATGATGGTTTGTAAAATTGTTCTTGAAGATGGGGACAACCATTGTTGCAGGATAGTTTCAAGCTTTTGACTTTCATCAGCATTTAATTTTTCAAGAAGCTCCTGGCGAAGATTAAGCTTGGTTTGCTGCCATGTAGTTTGATTAAACTGTATGAATTTTTGCATTTGCCGTTCTGCCGCAGTGACTATAGATTCACTTCTGACAACTTCATCTATAAGGCCATTACTCAAGGCTTCCGAAGGACTTAATAACTTTCCTTCAAGCAGGAAACGATAAGCTTTAGCATTTCCAAGCCAGAATGCATACAACTGGAAAATACTATTTGGGACAATGAGTCCTACAGGAAGTTCATTTAAGCCGATCACATATTTTCCATCGGCCATTATACGATAATCACAACAAAGAGCCAGCACACAACCTCCCGCAGGAGAATGACCACTTATAGCAGCAATAGCGGGTTTTTTAAAAGACGCGAATACTGATACAAAATCCAGAAAATTAGTCCAGAATTCCCTGTGCTGATCTTCATTATAATTATAAAGTTCAATGAGATCTACTCCT
>JAOQAL010000683.1 GCA_025963615.1 Chitinophagaceae bacterium
GTTGAATTGTTAGATCATAACAGGCGGCCTGTCTTACGGGTGGGTAATCCTGGGATACGGGTAGACGTGAGTACCGATTCGGTCTTATCCAATTTACAACTTCCGCCTGATTCCTGCGGCGTTGGCAAAATATATCGCGTGAAAGACAGGATGTATTATCCCATCGTTGCTACGGTAACTGACAAAAAACAAACCATTGGATACATTATAAGATGGCGGTCAACCTATGCAACGTTGGAAGCCATAAATCAGTTCTCCCAGTTATTGGGTACTAAAGCCGCGCTCTATATCGGGAATGCAGACGGAAGGTTATGGACAGATTTGACAAAGCCGGTGAACCCGCCGCCCGTGGATAATATACTGGCTGCTTCGGAGGCTTATTTTGATTATTCACGCCCAAAGGCCAGCCCGGTAATTGCAAGGGCAAGACCGGTAGCCAATACGCAGTGGATGCTATTGCTGGAATTTTCCCAGCAAACCATACTGGAAGGCGCCAAGCGCTTTTTAAGCTGGCTGCTTATTATAGGTGGAGTCATAACAGCTGTCGGGATCACGCTTGCCTGGATCATGAGCCGTAACATTACGGAGCCGCTGAAAAAACTAACGGCTGCGGCAACTACCATGGCCAGTGGCAACTATACGGCTTCTGTCGATGTCGCCCGCAAAGATGAGTTAGGCGAGCTGGCCTATGCATTCAACTCAATGGCAGTACAGATAGCCAATGCACACAACGACCTGGAGCAAAAAGTACAGGAACGCACTGCCCAGTTAGAGACCGTCAACAAAGAGTTGGAAGCGTTTACTTATTCCATTTCACATGACCTGCGGGCACCACTTCGCGGGATCATTGGTTTCACAACGATCCTTGAAGAAGATTATACCAACAAACTGGATGATGAGGCAAAACGGATTACCTCAGTCATTAAAAGCAATACGATAAAAATGGGACACCTGATCGATGGGCTTCTCACCTTTTCACGGATGGAGCGGAAAGATATTGTGAAAATTAAAATCCATACCAATGTAATGGTAAATGAAGTGATAGATCATTTGCGGGAGCAGAATGCAGGCAGCAACCTGCAATGGAACATTCAACCCCTGCCCGATATCAATGGTGATGCCAATACCATACGGCAGGTATGGGTCAATCTTATTTCGAACGCTATAAAATATTCAGCGAAAAAAGAGCTTCCCTGCATTGAAATTGGAACTACCATTCAAAAAGGTAAAACCTTTTTTTATATAAAAGATAATGGAGTGGGATTTGATGAGCAATACAAGGATAAGCTTTTTAAAGTATTCCAGCGGCTGCATGGCGCGGACGAATTTGAAGGCACTGGTATTGGCCTGGCACTCGTGGAAAAAATCATCTTAAAACATGGCGGCATAATATGGGGTGAGGGGGAGAAGGATAAAGGAGCCAGTTTTTATTTCAGTTTGCCGGCTGAATAACAGGAATCGCAGACAAAAACCCAAAATAAGCAAATAGCTAAATTAGCAAAAAACGACGTTGACCGAAGGCTATGTTAACTATGCAGAACTTACCGTCCTGGAATTGAGGAAACATACCAAGGCCGATAACCTTTTTCTTGTAACGATGAGGAAGGAGTAGTTGATTTATCCGGGAAACAACTACCTGCCTGATAAATAAAATATGAAAACGCCATTAAAAATATTATTGCTGGAAGACAACGGAACAGACGCCGAAATCATACGACGGTTCTTATTAAAGGAAAAGCAATTCATTGAATTCAGGCATGTTTTAAACAGGCAATCTTTTCTGCAAGCCCTGGACCAATTTAAGCCGGATATCATCTTATCCGACCATGCTTTACCGCAATTCAATTCAACAGAGGCCCTGTCAATAGCCCGCGGGCGTTTCCCGGATATTCCGTTTATTATGATTACAGGGACCGTATCAGAAGAGTTTGCGGCAGAAATAATTAAATCAGGAGCTGATGATTACATACTAAAAGACAGGATCAACAGGCTGCCGCTGGCTATGGATAATGCGTTATACCAGAGAAAAATTAAAAAAGAAAAGCAGGAAGCACTGGAAAAACTTATTCAAAGCGAGGAAAAATACCGCACTATTTTTTTTAAAAGCCCGCTTCCAAAATGGATATATGATCTTGAAACACTCCGGTTCCTGGAAGTCAATGAGGCAGCCATCCTGCATTATGGCTATAGCCAGGAAGAATTTTTAAGCATGACCATAAAAGATATCAGGCCCAAAGAAGAGATAACACATCTTTTGAATGACCTGAAAGAAATAGAAAAATTTCCAGACACCCGGCAAAGTAATTGGACGCACCGGAAAAAGAATGGGGACTTAATTATCGTAGAAACAACAGCTCATTCCATTGCTTACAATAACGCCAGGGCAAGAATGGTGTTAGCTAATGACATTACCGAAAAAACAGTGGCGGTAGAAAAATTGAGCCAAAGCGAAGAAAAATACCGCACCATCATGGAAAGACTGTCTGATGGCTTCGCGGCCTTTGACAAAAATTGGCGCTTTACCTATGTAAATAAAGCAGCGGGTGGTATTATAAACCGTAAACCAGCGGAATTGATCGGTAAAAATATCTGGACTGAATTTCCTGAAAGTATTAACAGGCCATTTTATAGCGCTTTTTACCGGGCCATGGAAGAGCAACGGTACATTCATTTGGAAGAGTATTATCCGCCTCTTGACATCTGGTTGGATAATCATATTTATCCGTCGCCGGATGGTTTGTCTGTTTTCTTCCGGGATATTACACAAAGTAAAAAATCAGAGAAGGAATTACAGGCCGCCCATGAACGGTTGTCTTTTCATGTGGAGAACACACCATTGGGATTCATTGAATGGGATAACAAACTGCGGGTTAAACATTGGTCTGACCGGGCGGTAGAAATTTTTGGATGGACGCAGGAAGAGTTTAGTTCAATGCAAAAAAATGGCTATACCCAGGTCTTCGAAGAAGACCTTCCCTGGGTAAACAAAATTACACAGCAATTGATCAGCGGGCAAACCGAAAGAAACAGTATTCAGCACAGGAACTATACGAAGGATGGGAGGGTGATATGGTGCGAATGGTTTAATTCTGTACTAAAGGATATTGACGGAAACGTAGTCACCATATTGTCCCTGGTTCAGGATATTACTGAACGCAAAAATGCGGAAGAAGATCTGAGACAAAGTGAAATAAGATTGAAAGAAGCGCAGGCC
Source organism: Chitinophagaceae bacterium (assembly GCA_025963615.1). Classification (GTDB taxonomy): domain Bacteria; phylum Bacteroidota; class Bacteroidia; order Chitinophagales; family Chitinophagaceae; genus JAFDYH01. The sequence continues at coordinate 3,215 of JAOQAL010000683.1, forward strand.
ATAGCCCATATAAGTAACTGGGAGATTGATCTTTTACAAGATGTTCATACCTGGTCTGATGAATTTTACAGGATTTATGGATTGAGCAAGGGGGTGGATCAACCTTCACAGGAACTATTCCAGACTTTAATACATCCGGATGATTTAGATTTTGTGCAAAAAAAGATGCAGGATGCCTCCCGGACTTTCATTAACTCATCTTTTAATTTCCGTTTTATCCGTAAAGATGGCGTGATAAGATTCGGCTACAGCGAATGGAAATTTGATTTTGACGCAAAAGGAAAACCTTTACGGCTTTTCGGCATCCTGCAGGATATAACAGAACGTAAACAAGCGGAGGATGAACTAAAGAAAAGCGAAGAAAAATATAAGACATTAATTCAGCGCATCAGAGATGCATTCATCTCCCTGGATAAAAACTGGTGTTATACCTATCTGAACAAGCAGGCTGGAGAATTAATACACCGTGACCCCGCGGACCTGGTTGGAAAAAATTTCTGGGCAGAGCTTCCGGATATGGTCGGCACGTCGACCTATTACGCATTTCATAAAGCGCTGGCAGGGCAGGAGTATACCTGTAATGTAGATTATTATCCGCCTTTTGACCTCTGGTTGGAAAATCATATTTACCCCTCTGAAGATGGGCTATCGGTATTTATGCGGGACATTACTGAAAAGAAAAAGACCGAAGAGGATATAAAAAAATCAAATGAACGGTTTGAAATGGTTGTCAGTGCTACGAATGATGTTATCTGGGACTGGAATATGGAAAATGATGAGTTTTGGTGGAATGAAAATTATTACTCCTATTTTGGATACGAAAAGCAAAGCACAACACCTGATATCATATCATGGTATGAAGGTTTTCATCCCGATGACAAAGAAAGAGTGTTGGCCGGAATACACTCCAGCATAAAAAATAAACAGGATTTCTGGACGGATGAATATCGTTTTTTAAAAGCCGACGGTACGGTTGCATTTGTTTTAGATTGTGCCTATATCCTGTATACCGAAAAAAAGGAACCCTACCGGATGGTAGGAGCCATGCTGGACATAACTCATCGCAAAAAAGCAGAAGAAGAAGTAAAGAAAAGTTTTACCGAGAAAGAAACACTGGCTGAAAGGCTGTCAACGATCCTTAATACACTGCCTGCTAATATCGCGTTGCTCGACGAAAAAGGATATGTAATTGATATCAATGACGCCTGGCGGAACCATACAGGGAGCAACGAGTTTATCGGAAGTAATTATGGTGTGGGCGATAATTATATGAACATTTCAAAAATCTCATTAGGTCATGATAAAACCGATGGGAAAGTTGTTGCAAAAGGCATCAGTGATGTACTTGATAACAAGACAAAAGAATTTATCTTCGAATATGCTGGCGGGGCGCCTGGTTTAAAAAGATGGTTCCGCATGGTGGCGACTTCCCTGCAGGGAAAGGAATATGCCGGTGCCGTAGTGATGCACATGGATATTTCTGAAATACGCAGGTTGGAACAGGAAAGATTAGAGACTAAAACAGAAGAACAAAAGAAAATTACCAAAGCGATGCTGCAGGCCCAGGAGCAGGAACGAAATTCAATTGGCCTTGAATTACATGATAATGTCAATCAGATATTGGCTGTCACGATCATGCAGCTCTCCATGGTAAAAAACAATCCTGAAAGGGTATTGGAATTGGTTTCTA
>JAOQAL010000688.1 GCA_025963615.1 Chitinophagaceae bacterium
TTGCTTGCGTATAGGCTTTATTTACTATTTCTATATCTTCAGGATGCAGCTGGTCTACGATTTCCTGGAAGGTCAAAACAGTTGTTGGCGAATGACCAAAAATTTCAGCAAGCCGCTGCGAATAAAACACATCCGTGGTTTGCAGATCCAGATCCCAGGTAGCCAGGTTAGCCGCTTCGATAGCCAGGCGAAGGCGGGCTTCAGCATCTTCCACTTCCTGCCTTACCTGTACTTTCTCCGTTACATCATTGACGGTAACCATAATTCCTGAAACAGATCCGTCCATCTCAAATAAAGGCGCGAATTCAAAATCCAGGTAAAATCTTCTCATCCCGTTATCACCCTGCACATTCGCCAACGATTCATTTTCGCTGTGGGGCTTGCCAGTAGTAAATACTTTTTTAAATAATTCCGGGTATTTCTGCTGATGAAGTTCGGGAAAAACCTCTAAGACTTTTTTACCAATAACATCTTCTTCCTTTTTCCGCCATATATTTTTAATCATCTCTTCATTGGCCATTTCAATGATATAATCTTTCCCCCGGAAAATAGTCATCGGTATGGGAGATTGCATGACCATTTGCCGGAATTGTTTTTCAGTTTCGGTCAAAGCATGTTTCGCTTCCACAATAGCGGTAATTTCATTCACGACCACCACGATGCCGGAAACAACACCGTCCGGTTCACGAAGCGGTTGATACGCAAAATTGAAATAGCCCGGTTCGCGCTTACCCTGCCGCGTTATGGAAACCGGAAATTCTGTACCATAATAGGGTTGGCCGGTCCTTAATACATTGGTAAGTAATGGGCCTACTGTCTCCGCTACTTCAGGCAATGAATCAAATAATGGTTTCCCTACCAGGACTGCTTGTGTTCTATCCACGATCTGCAGATATTTTTCATTAGCCATTTCTACAATAAACTCAGGCCCTTGTAAAATACAGATCCCAACCGGGGCCTTATTGACCGTATTACGGAATTTTTGTTCGCTGAGTTCTGCTTTTTTGAGACTAAGGATCTTGTCGGTCGTTTCTGTACAGGTTACAAATACACCCGCCACGGCACCTGATTCATCGTTAACCGGACTATAACTAAATGTCCAGTAAACATCTTCTATTTTTCCATTACGATAAATAGGAATCAACTGATCTTCACTCCAGGTAGATTCACCTCCGGCAAAAACCTGGTCAATTAAAGGCTTTATAATATGCCATATTTCAGGCCATGCTTTTTCAGCCGGCATGCCTAATATAGAGGGATGTTTTCCATTGGCACCCAGACTCGGCCGATAGGCGTCATTATAAAAACAGATTAATTGCGGCCCCCACCATAAGAACATGGGAAATTTGGAATTGAGCAATATACTCAGCGTCGTGCGCAGACTTTGCGGCCATGTTTCAATGGGTCCTAAAAGGGACTGGGACCAATCTTTTGATCGCATAAGTTTTCCCATTTCTCCACCACTGGCCAAAAAACCGGGAGTAACTAAACTGGACGATTCCATTGAATATTTATAATTATTAAAGGTGGTTAAAACGATTCTGTAATTTAAAAACAATTTCGGTATTCATATATGCAGTTCCTTGTGTGAAAAGCAAAACCATGCCATATTTAAAGTAAAATTCAATAGCCACCTGTTTAAATTGTAAGCGTCAGAAATCAGCCGCTGACCCACCTTTCTTCCATTTTTAAAAAAGTTTATCCTGATTTTTTTAAAGGCTTGACCGATTATTCGATGATACCCTTTACTATCCCTGTAATGGCAAAACTTAAAAGTAAAACAATGCTTTCCCAAAAAAAAACGAATGCAGGTTTTTCGGGGAAGTTTCTCTACAATACCGTCTTGAGTACCGGCTCCATAAGGCCGAAAAAGCTGGCAAACTATTTTTATCAAAGTACAGTAGTTATCCAACTATTAAACAAAAAAATTTATGAGAAGTATTCTTTATCTCCTTGCCGTCATATTAATAATAGGCTGGTTATTGGGTGTGTTCGTTTACAGTCTGAAAGGGTTGATTCATATTTTACTGGTGTTGGCAATTATTTCCATCTTATTAGGGCTAATCAGGAGAGGTGTAGATAATTAACCCACTTAAAGCTTATAAATTTTGTGAAATGGCCAAATATTCTAAAAAAGCGCAAGCCAAAGTAGAAAAAGTGATGCACGAAATGAAAGAAGGTAAATTGAAGAGTGGAAAAAGCAGGAAGAAAGTTACAGAGAGAAAACAGGCAGTTGCCATAGGTTTGTCAGAAGCCCGTCAGGCAGGATTAAGAGTGCCCGGAAAACAACCGCTTAAAAAGCCTATCAACCCGGAAAAAAGTGAAAAGAAATAAATAAAGGGTTACCAGAAATAGTCCGGGGTCATAAATGGCAATTTTTGTGTTAATGATGCGGAAACCTCAGGGTTTCCGCATTTATTTTAGAAACTAACCGGAAAAGGAGCGTGCTATTTTCTTTTTAATATTGCATGGATAATACCAGGCTCCAATACAGTAAATGAGATAATTTTGAACAACGACATGGATAAACAAAGAAGACCTCTTGGCGTTCGCATAATAAAGATTATGCTGAAAACCGTTTTGTTCTTCTTAGTTTTTTTTGTCGTGCTGGTACTCCTGGTTCAAACAGCGCCAGTGCAGGATTTTATCCGGGAAAAAGCGGTAACCTGGCTTGAAAAAAAATTAAATACCCGGGTAGCCGTTGGCAAAATATACATTGACTTTCCGAAGGATGTGGTCATAGAAAATCTCTACCTGGAAGACCGGAATAAAGACACGCTCTTGTCCGGTGGAAAAATAAAAGCAGATATCACGTTGTTTAAACTGTTGAGCAGCCAAATCGAAATCAACGAGGTGTATCTTGAAAGTATTACGGCAAAAGTAAAACGGGAACTGCCTGACACAATTTTCAATTTTCAGTTTATCCTTGACGCATTCGCTTCAAAAGCTGCCGGTAATAACACGGCGAAAACTGATACCGCCAACAACATCACGATAAAAAAAATAACACTCAATAAAATACGGCTGGTATATAAGGACATTATTACAGGCCATGATGTAGAAAGTGCAATTGATCATTTTGAAACAAAAATCAGTCTCTTTGATCTGGCGCATAGCCGCTTTGATGTTCCCAGTTTCAAAATGGATGGCTTCACCGCTAAAGTGTATCAATCCAAACCCTTGGTAAAACCAGAGCCGGTAGCCAAGGATATGGCCGATGCCAAAAAACCGATCGCATTACAATTAAATTTTAAAGAAGTAGCGCTGGAAAAAATTAACCTTGATTACAGGAATGATGTCTCAGCTTTTTATGTAAATCTTGATTTACTTAAACTTCTGGTACACCCCGATAAACTGGACCTTCCCAACCGCCTGATCGACCTTAATGACTTCATCCTGCAAGGCACCACGGCGTCCATCCGGTTGGGCAAAACGGAGCAAGCTAAAATAGTTGCAAAGGAAACCAAACAGGAAGTAAAAAGCCAGGCTGAAAGCGGCTGGAAGGTAAACGTGGCATTACTCCG
>JAOQAL010000733.1 GCA_025963615.1 Chitinophagaceae bacterium
TTTTACCAACTTTTAATATCCCGGCCGACATGGCATTTACCAGCGGGTTAATGTTATAACATTCATCAAAAAATAATTCTCCCCCAACTGTTGGGATCCCAAAAGCATTGCCATAATCGCCAATACCTTTAACAACACCTTTAATAAGCCATTTATTCCTATCGAGTTTTAGATCGCCAAAACGCAGAGAATTTAACTGCGCTATCGGGCGGGCCCCCATAGTGAAAATATCACGGTTTATGCCACCTACGCCTGTGGCAGCACCCTGGTAAGGCTCCAGCGCTGAAGGAGGGTTATGTGATTCAATTTTAAAGGCACAACCAATTCCATCACCAAGATCAACAACACCTGCATTCTCCTCCCCTGCTTTGGCAATCATGCGCGGTCCGTCTTTCGGCAAAGTTTTAAGCCAGACAATAGAATTTTTATAAGAACAGTGTTCGCTCCACATTACTGAAAAGATAGATAGCTCAGTAAAATTTGGTGTACGGCCTAAAATTTCTTTTATACGATCAAACTCTGCGGGCAATAAGCCCAGATCTTTAGCGGTATCGACAGTAGTAAGCTGATTATTTTCCAAGTTTAACAGGTTTTTTGAAGGATGGTCAAAAGTAGAAAAAAGCCTCTGATTTTCCAGTTAAAAATTAGAACGACATTTATTGGGGATCAATACCTGGTAAAGAAAAATAGTCCTTATATATATGATATCTATAATATTACATAAAAAAATTCCCCGAAAAATGTATAAAAACAATATTTTTAAAATTTTGTTGCCTTTTTTTATTTTTTTGAGTTGATTTTTATAATTATTTAATCAAAATGCCTATTTTTGTATTAAATATTTAATATTTAATTAAAAACTATGTCAAATCTTAGATTTCAGGCCCTAAATGCCGTACTAACCAGGACAATTCCTGATGTAAAACAGCCGTCTACTAAAATCTCTGACTTTTTTGGAGCTAATGTCTTCAATAAGAAAACGATGAGAGAATATTTGTCAAAAGAGGCATACCAAAGTGTTATTAGTTCTATTGATTTAGGTGAACCAATTAACCGTGATGTTGCGGAACAAGTTGCAACAGCAATGAAATCCTGGGCTATAAGTAAAGGTGTTACTCATTACACGCACTGGTTCCAGCCCCTAACCGGAACTACCGCAGAAAAGCATGATTCGTTTTTCGAACCAACAGGAAGTGATGGTTCAGGAATTGAAAAATTTTCCGGCGAAGCCCTTGCTCAACAAGAACCTGATGCATCCAGCTTCCCTAACGGTGGGATCAGAAGCACTTTTGAAGCTCGTGGCTATACTGCCTGGGATCCTTCATCTCCTGCATTCTTAATGGGCAAAACACTTTGTATACCAACTGTATTCATCTCTTATACAGGAGAAGCACTTGATTACAAAGCACCTCTGTTAAAAGCTTTGAACACAATGGACAAAGCAGCTGTTGCTGTTGCACAATATTTTGATAAGAATATTGAAAAGATCAATGCCTCTCTGGGTATTGAACAAGAATATTTCCTGGTTGACCTTGCCTTATTTAATGCGCGTCCGGATATGTACCTGACAGGAAGAACTCTTTTTGGGCACATGTCTGCAAAGAACCAACAACTTGAAGATCATTATTTCGGGTCAATTCCTGAACGTGTTTTAGCCTTCATGCAGGATTTTGAAACTGAAGCCCTTTTATTAGGCATTCCTTTGAAAACCCGTCACAATGAAGTAGCGCCATCTCAGTTTGAGTGTGCTCCTCTTTATGAAGAGATCAACTTAGCCATTGATCATAATCAATTGGTTATGGACCTGATGGACAGAGTTGCTAAACGCCATAATTTCAAATGTTTATTGCATGAAAAGCCATACGCCGGCATTAACGGATCAGGAAAACATAATAACTGGTCAATGATCACCAACACAGGCAAAAACCTTTTGGCACCCGGAAGAACTCCAAAAAGCAACCTGATGTTCCTTACATTCTTTGTAAATACGATCAGAGCGGTTTTTGAATACTCCGACCTGTTAAGAGCATCTATTGCTTCTGTAAACAACGATCACCGCCTTGGTGCTAATGAGGCTCCGCCGGCAATCATTTCCATCTTCCTTGGAAGCCAGTTAAATGATGTTCTTGACGAGATTGAAACATCACGTGTTACCAAGAAAATGAAAGAGGAAACAACTTTATGGACTAATATTCCTAAGATCCCTCAGATCCTGTTAGATAATACAGATCGTAACAGAACATCTCCTTTTGCATTTACAGGAAATAAATTTGAATTCCGCGCTGTTGGTTCATCTGCTAACTCTGCAGATCCAATGACCATCTTAAATCTTATCGTTGCAGATCAGTTAAACAAGTTCAAAGCTGAAGTTGATAAACTGATCAAAAAAGGCGAGAAAAAAGATGTTGCGCTGATGACTGTTCTTAAACGTTACATTAAAGAATCTAAAGCTATCCGCTTTGAAGGGAATGGTTATAGTGACGAGTGGACTGCTGAGGCAGAAAAAAGAGGCCTGTCTAATATCAAAACAACTCCAAAAGCACTTGATGTTCTTTTATCAGAAAAAACAAGTAAGCTGTTTGCCGATACAGGTGTATTTAGCGTACGTGAAGCACATGCACGCCACGAGATCCTGTTAGACAACTACCAGAAAAAACTTCAGATAGAAGCACG
>JAOQAL010000716.1 GCA_025963615.1 Chitinophagaceae bacterium
TGTATGCTGGATCCTCGTAGAGGTCACAACGTGGCTAATCTCCTTAACTTTATGACATTGGCCATCGGGATACTAGCCGTTGCCTGGGTAAAGAGTAATTTTCAAAAAATGGCCTTTTGAACAGCTAATTATCCTCAGGTAATGGATCAGCCAGGGCAGAGCTTCTGCGCTGGCTATTCAACAGTCCTTTTTTCTCCCTTGGTATTTACTATTTCAACTTTTTTCATCGTTGTATTGGTGTAGATAAAAGGGGATGATTGAGACAGGAATGAGGTGCCGTGATATATTTCTTCTTTCCGGGTTTGCCCGTTTGCCAGGGTGATAATAATTGTTTTATCATTGGGCAGCAGGGATATCATCTTTTGATTGTTCGCCGAATGCTTAAAAATTTTCAGGGGCCCTTTATTCTGTGAGACCGCCACCAGGTAATTATCTTCAACACCTTTCAGTTTAACCAGCGCTTTTGCATCTCCCGGGATAAATAACCCACTTTGTAAAATAGATTGTGGTGTAAAATTTCCTTTGCCGTCTCCGAGTAATATCAAACCATCCATGGCATCATAGCGCCCATTGGTAGTTTCTGTTCCAAAATCATTTCCGCAAACAGCCACATCCAGGTTTCCATCGTTATTGAAATCTTCTGTAATCATTCCATACAAAGGCGCCAACTGGGCCATGGCCGGTAGTGGATGCATTTCGAATTTACCACCACCCAGGTTCTTCAGCAGGCAACTTTTAAAATTATCGGCATGCAAAACCAGGGCATCTTTTAGTTGTTCTTTGGTAAATAACTGGCTGAAATCTGCATCAGCAAAGGATTTATAAGTAAGAAATTTTTTCTTTAAAATGGGGAGCTGTTCAACAATGTTATCCCGGTTATGGGTGGTATATTCTTTTTTTATTCCTTTCTTATCTTTTAAAAAGATGGTGGAGATGGCATCATAACTTTTATTGTTATCAATATCTTTTGCATAAATGCTGACCGGGTATTCATCGCTTGCACGATAAAATGAATTTTCACCGAGATTTCCCACGATGTAATCGATATCACCATCATTATCAAAATCGCCGCCCGCAATGCTGTTCCACCAGCCTGTTGCCGTGCTTACTCCTGATTGACCCGTGACATTGACGAGCTTACCATTTTTGTTTTTAAAAAAAGTAACAGGCATCCATTCCCCGGCAATTATTAAATCGGTCCAGCCATCATTGTCGAAATCAGTCCAAAGGGCATCGCAAACGAGGCCGATATTTTTTAATTCTTTGGCCACGTCACCGGTAATATCTGTGAATTTTATTTTTCCGTCTTTTGAATCGTTACGGTAAATAAATGAACTGACCGGTTCCGGGTATCTTCCGGGCATAACTCTCCCGCCGATAAATAAATCGAGATCTCCGTCATTATCAATGTCAACAGCCTTCACGCAACTTTTGCTGGTATAATTAACCGGCAAGGCAAGGGTATCTATTGAAAAATTCCCCTGGCCATCATTTACAAATAACTGGTCCTGGTAATTTTTGGAGCCGGCAGCAGACTCATTGCTGCCGTTGCTGCAATATAAGTCAAGGTCGCCATCACTATCCGCATCAAAAAGCAGCAATCCCATATTCTCAGGAGGGCGTACTTCGTTACCTGTTAAGGTTGGCAGATCCTTAACTATAAATTTTCCATCTGGTTGTTGTAGAAAAAATTTACCGGGAAGGGTTTCGTTCCCTCCCACAAAAATATCATCGAGTCCGTTCTTATCAACATCTCCTGTTGTCAGGCCCGGTCCATATTGCGAAAGCTTATGTGGCAACAGTCGTTCCGTATTAAAATCAATATGATCAATTTCCCGGTGTACATAGTTTACGCCGGATGTTGAAGTAATATCGGTAAAATATGCATTGGTTGCCGTTACCTTATTTTCCCAGCTGTCGGCCAGTAAGGCATTTTTAATATCGACTTTCAGTAACTGGTTGACCGCAACTTTCTGAATGACCTGCCTGGTATGGTTTGGCCACCGGATTATAACTGAATCAATAGAAGTTGTTTTTCCCAACCCGAAATAGGCCTTATTATCAACGGTAGAAAGGTAACCCCGGTAAGGTGAATTTTCGTAGACCTGCATATGACTGCTGTCATAATATATCTCTGCCCAGGCTCCGAGGCCATCGCGGTTTTTTTGATCTCCTTTGAATTGAACTTCCAGGTAATTCGCGGTCACTTTGCCCGGATGATTGATCGTGTTTTCATAAAAAGTAGCTTCTTCATTAATGTTGTTAATAACATAATCGAGATCTCCGTCATTATCCAGATCAACATATACTGCCCCGCAGGAGAATGAAGATTCATCCATTCCCCAATCTTTAGTCATGTTTTCGAATTTCAGATTACCTGTATTTCTAAAAACATAGTTGGGTATCTTGATTTGTGGAATCTCTGCGATTAATTGTTCTTTGCTTGCAATAAAAGTAGACCTGGCGCGGAATGCCACAAAATCATTGTCGGTTACATCCCTCGGATAGCCATTGGTTACGACAATATCCCTGTTACCATCATTGTCAAAATCAGCAAGAGAGGGGGTCCAGCTCCAATCTGTTTCAGCGACGCCTGCATAAAAGCTAATATCAGCAAAAGCCGGTTCCCCTATAGAATCATTGCCATTTACCCGGGGGCCCAGATTCAGTTGTAATGTATTACGGACATATTGGAGCAACAGATTTTCCTGCACCATGTTCCGGTAAATATTATAATTGTTACCACCCATATTCTTCTTCTTCCTGTAATTATCTTCAGGGTTCATATCCACCGCTATAATATCCGCAAGTCCATCATTGTTGATATCAGCAATGTCATTACCCATGGCGTTTTGAGAACTATGCTTAAAATATTCCCTGGCTTTTTCCGTGAATGTCCCGTTTTTGTTATTGATATAAAGTAAATCGCTTCCATAAAAATCATTGGTAACATAAATATCCTTCCAGCCATCTTTATTTATATCAGCTATGGCAATACCCAGTCCAAAGCCGGGATGTACAATGCCGGCCTGTTTGGAGACATTCGTATATACCGGATGTTTTAAAGAGTCGTTCCAGTCGTTTCGGTACAGTTTATCAACATCTATATGATTGCTATCCGCTTTATTGTTGCCAAACCTGGCAACGTCCCTTCTGGCAAGTTTTGTCGTTACCAGGTACATATCCAGGTCGCCATCATTATCATAATCAAAAAAAGCAGCATGAACAGAATAACTGGTATCTGCCAGCCCATATTCTGCCGCCATTTCCTTAAACACCGGTACTTTGTTTTGATCAAGTCCCTGGTTGACATAAAGGAGGTTTTTTCGTTGGTCAGGATTCTTTTTAATGCTGGACGATAAATAAATATCCTCCAGGCCATCGTTATTAATATCGACAACTGATACGGCATTAAACCATTCGCCACGGCCATTTACTTTGGCTTCTTCGGTAACGTCTGTAAATGTCAGGCTGCCTTTATTCAGGTAAAGTTTGTTGGAAACCGTATTTGCGGTGAAATATAAATCAGGCAACCCGTCATTATTGAAATCGCCTACCCCAATACCCGCGCCATTGTATAGAAATTCCATATCAATGGGATTAATTGAATCATTTTCGTTTATGATGTTATTAAAATGAATACCGGATTGGTCAGAAGAAATTTTTTTAAATAGGGGTGGCGAAGAATGGCAGGAGAAAAAAAAGACAGACAGGCCTGTGACTGTACAGCAAAATAGCAGTCTGTTAATATGATGGCTTAAAGCAGTCATTGGGAAAATTTAAATGGGCTAAATATAAAGCATAAAATTCATTTTTTTGACCTTTTCAGCGCTGGCATAATATAGAATAGTGAGACTGATAACTGGATCAAAATCTGTTGCAGGCAGGTTACTATTCGTACAGGAGTTTTAAAATTTTCGCATTTTTTGTCTTATCCAGGTAAAAAAAATTACCCATCGTTATGCCAAAAGTCAGCAACCAATTATAAATTCTTTCGAAGGTATTATTGTTATTTTTGCGCCCATGATTAAAGTTTTCCTGAAAAGAAAGATCAGCCATCGCATCATCAATGGTCATCCCTGGGTATTTGCTAATGAAGTAGAAAAAATAGAGGGAGAATCTGCCGGTGGCGAAATTGCAGAGGTATATACACAGGATAAAAAATTTGTTGGCCGGGGCTATATCAATCCGAAATCGCAGATCCTGGTCAGGCTACTGACAAGGAACCGGGCAGAAGAAATTAATGAAAAGTTTTTTATTGACCGGATACAGCAATGTTGGGAATACCGGAAAAAAACAGGATATACTGAAAATTGCCGGCTTGTTTTTGGCGAAGCAGATTCATTATCCCAACTTATCATCGATAAGTTCAATGATTATTTTGTGATTCAGACATTGGCTTTGGGTATAGATGTTTGGAAACCGGCCATCGTAAAGGCCATTAATCAAATATTTCAACCCAAAGGTATTTATGAAAGAAATGATGTTCCTGTACGGGAGTTGGAGGGTATGCTACAGCAAAAAGGTTTTTTATCTGAGCCGTTTGATACAAAGATCCTGATTCATGAAAATGGTCTAAAGTTTTATGTCGATATAGAAAATGGGCAGAAAACCGGTTATTTCCTGGATCAGCAGGATAACCGCCGGGCCATCCGGCATATTGTAAAAGATGCAGAGGTGTTGGGCGTATTTACATACACCGGTACTTTTGAAATTCATGCTGCTCACTATGGTGCAAAGAGTGTACTTGGAATAGATATTTCTGAAAACGCCGTAAAGCAGGCCATACTGAATGCTGAATTAAATAACCTGAAGAATATTCAATTTCAAACTGCCAATGCATTTGATTTATTAAAGCAATGGTCAAAAGAAGAAAGAAAGTATGATGTTGTAATGCTTGACCCACCTGCTTTTACCAAAAGCAGGGAAACTCTTCCAAAAGCGGATACCGGCTACAAAGAAATCAATCTTCGGGCAAAGAAACTTATAAGGCCAGGAGGTTTTTTAGTTACTTCTTCCTGTACCAATCTTGTTTCTCCGGAATTATTTTTGCAAATAATTGATGAGGCTGCAACCGATGCCCGGAGAAAAATCAGGCGGGTAACCTTTCAAACACAGTCAGCGGATCATCCCGTTATCCCGGGTATTGAAACAACGCACTATCTTAAGTTTCTTATTTTAGAAGTGCAATAGAAAAAAAGAAGATCATTTCGTAACCTGGAATTTCCCCGATTCTATGACTTTACCATTATTATCTTTTAACTGGTAAATATAAATTCCGCGGTTGTAGTCTGAGATATTCAAGGTGGTTTTGGGGCTGACGTTTTTTACTTCGGATACCTGCTTGCCTAAAAAATTATAAACCTGGATGGAATATCCTTTATCATACCCTTTCTGGAAATCAAAATTGATAAAAGATGTTGCAGGATTGGGGTAGAATTTCATAATCCTTTCCGGTATGCCGGTAAGGGGATTAACCTGCGGCTGAGCCAGAGAGACTTTTGATAATAAGACAATAAATAGTAATATGAGTAAAAGTCTTTTCAACGAAACAAATTTACATTTTATTATGTCAATGATAATCCGTTTTTTTTACTTGTGCAACGTAAAAATACGATACCAGTCAAAGCTATCAACCAAATTGTGGCGAAAGAACAGACTATTTTTTTAACAATTTTTTAGCTTATGGCTTAAAATTCAGAACCTTGGACAAAACATGGCGTCGACGCTCTGACTCCGTTTTGACCATCCGGTATAGGTCACAGAAAGTTCAAAACCACCCCGCCCATAACTTGAAAGTTTAAGCGGAGATATGTTTACATCGTAACTGAATGCAATTGAAAATGGATTGTAGTCAAGTTTAAGAACCGGGATCAGCGCATCATTCCAACGGACAAAGGTTCCCAGATGAACGACATAATCAGGGTTGTCCCAATCAGGGCCTAATTTCAGCCCATACATGGCACCAGCTATGGCTTCTGAAAATGAGCCTTGCGTGGAATAATCAGCTATAACGGTCAGGTATGCCTGATCCGATACAGCGAACCTGATACCGCCCGAATAAACCCATTTGGGATAGAGTTCAATCCGGGGGTTTCTGTAAAAAGAATTTCTGGGACGGTTGAAATGATGATAGGCGGCGCCGACATAAAAATTATTTTCAGGATTATCATTCAGGCTGGCATTATAGCTCAGACCAACACTTCCATCCAGATAAGTATACTGGGGCCGCAGGTTGGGTTCACCATCCCCCAAACCATCATATTGGCTGTTCGTTGTTATTTTGGAGCGATCAATGCTGTTTTGTACAATGCCTCCCATAAAGCCGAGAGACAAATAGCTATTGCGCTGGTTGCTCAGGGATTTATGGTAGTTTAAGGCAGGCATAGCATTAATGGTCGTCCAACCTGCTGTTCCTGCACGGTCATACATGGCCTGCATGCCAATAGTGACAAAATCATCCCCTTTGCCAATCGGTTTTTTAAATTCTGCATCCAGGTAACCGGTTTTATAGGCATGGGTTATGCTGTTCCATTGATCCCTGTAAACACCCTGTATTCTTAT
>JAOQAL010000731.1 GCA_025963615.1 Chitinophagaceae bacterium
TTCTTCCATAGCAGACTATAAGGGTAATAAGAAAAACTTCATGCGCTTTCTTTGTTACCTGGGCGCTATAAGTTGCTCGCTCATGTTTTTCTTTGATAAGAGCCATGTCGTCTTCGGATTGGTATGCTTTATGTTTGCCGCTATCGGATTTTATGGCAGCCAGGTATTTTACAATTCTTATTTACCCGAAATAGCGGCGGAACAGGACCAGGACCGGATCAGCGCAAAGGGCTATACCTATGGTTATGTTGGCAGTGTGCTAATGCAACTGATTGCGTTTGCCATTGTCTTACTGATGCCGGATAGTTCTTTACCATTAAAAATTACGTTCCTATTGGTGGGACTCTGGTGGATTGGCTTTGCCCAAATAACTTTCAAAATATTACCCATTAGCAGTAAAATCGAACGGAAAGCCCGGAAAAATGTTTTTATCAATGGGTTTCATGAACTGAAAATCGTATGGAAACAGCTTATTCACCTGCCGGTATTGAAAAGATTCCTGCTGGCATTCTGGTTTTACAGCATGGGTGTACAAACCGTAATGCTTGTTGGAATTGATTTTGGTATTAAGGTAATTCATCTTGCGGACGCTAAACTTATTATAGCAGCGGTCGTAATACAATTAGTAGCTATCATCGGAGCCTATGGTATGTCGAAATTATCCAGGTTCTATGGCAATATACAAGTATTATTATGCACCGTGGTGCTATGGATTGGAGTTTGCGTTACAGCTTATTTTATTACGACAGAAATTCAATTTTACATTCTGGCATCCCTGATAGGGTTGGTTATGGGAGGCATCCAGTCGTTAAGCCGTTCTACCTATTCCAAGCTGATGCCCGAAACAAAAGATACCGCATCGTTTTTCAGCTTTTATGATGTTACAGAAAAAATTGCGCTTGTAATCGGGCTTTTCAGTTTTGGTCTTATAGAAGAATTATATTCCATGCGCAATTCTCTCCTGATTTTAATTGGGTTCTTTATATTGGGCTTCACTTTTCTATTATTGGCCTTGTTTGCAAAAAGTAATAACAAACTATCTGAACATTAATCTGCATGAACTTATATTCGATCAATACTGGTTATTTCAAATTAGACGGTGGCGCCATGTTTGGCGTAGTGCCAAAAAGCATCTGGAATAAAATAAACCCGGCGGATAACAACAACATGTGCAGTTGGGCCCTTCGCTGCCTGCTTATCGAGGAAAACGACAAACTTATTTTAATTGATAATGGCATGGGCGATAAGCAGGATGCGAAATTCTTTGGTCATTATTACCTGCATGGCGATGACACATTGGATAAATCACTTTTGCAATATGGTTTTCACCGCCATGATATTACCGATGTTATACTTACGCATCTTCACTTTGATCATTGCGGAGGAAGCATCATCCGTGAAGGGAATAAATTGGTTCCGGCATTTAAAAATGCAGTTTACTGGAGCAACAAAATCCATTGGGAATGGGCCGTCAATCCGAATGAAAGAGAAAAAGCATCGTTTTTAAAAGAAAATATTTTACCCATAGCGGAGAGTGGCCAACTACAATTTGTTGATATTGGGCTCCCGTCGACAGGCGGGATGGCAGCTGACAATGCGGCGAATTCAAAGATTGGCAATTCCCCATGGCCCCTTGCAAACTGGGACTTGCCTTCACTCTCACTAAGAATTGTACAGGGTCATACCCAAGGCATGATGCTTCCACAAATAAAATTCAAGGGTAAAACGCTTGTTTTTATGGCCGATCTCCTGCCTTCGCAAGGCCATATACCCATTCCCTATATAATGGCTTATGATATGTTTCCCCTGACCAGCCTGAATGAAAAACAATTCTTCTTACAGGAAGCGCTTGAAAATGATTATATACTCTTCTTTGAACATGATCCTCAATTTGAATGCTGCAACCTGCAACAAACAGAAAGGGGCATTCGCGCAAAAGATTTTTTTAAAATAGCGGAAATTTAAACGTCCGGTGGTTTTGTTGCCTTGCTATTGCTGATTCCGGTCAGGGGTTTAACAGGATGGCCGGAGGCAGGCGAGTTTATGGTATTTGGTTATAGATTACTGTGCCGGGCTATCGCATTAGCGTCAGGGTAAAAAATATTCACATCGGTATAAAAGCAAGCTGGGCAAAGATTTGAAAAGGAAAATGGCTTTAAATCAAACCGAAGGTCAATATGACCACCATTCATTTTTAAATCCTCGTTGAGCTTTCGGATATCTTATGAGCTTTTGGTTGTTCTTTCTCTTACTATTTTTTGTGGAAAAAAAAGTAGTCCCGATAGTCACCGGGATCTGCGACAAAAAAACTCCCGACGATTATCGGGAAAAACCCTGCCGGCCGGGAATACGCCCTCCCGATAAAAAATCGGGACCGGACGGTTCCCTGATGAGGCTTTTGTGCTCCTGTGACTTCAACATTATATCGCTACTCCCCTTGACAGCACACAACAAACTTGCTATCAAAATTAACTTGACGCCAATGCGGGCTATCGGGATCATTTTCTTTGTGGATTGAAGTTCATAATGAGTCGCATTGCCACCCTGCATAACCTACCGTGTACCCACAAGAATGGCAAGGTAATGGCGAAAACGCATTCGGGCCAGGGTTAAGTCTATTGTTTTCAGGAGGCTGCTACGGAGCCGCAACATCAACTTACGATCGTCTATAAACAGGAAGTCTCTCTGAGACTGGCAGAAATCATCTACATAATCGTTTCATTTGCTTTACCCAGTCAAAGAACATGAAGAGTTTTCTTTAACCTGTGAAGATTGGCCTTTGCAAAGAATGTGGGTGATTGGTGGGCCTGCATAGCCGGATTACAGAATCTTAAAACATTACAGGCCCGGATCCAACTATCCGCCGCGAAGTTTTAATAAAGAAGATAAAGGATAGCGCAGGTTTTTATTGCCCATCATATCAACTTTGACAGTTCCTACCGATATAGGACTTTCAATACGCACCGGTATATGGTTCCCATCATCTGATACCCATACCGTCATTTTTTCCCCGCCTTCAAAAATGGTTCCCTTCACTAACAGCGGTTTGAATTTTATCGCTCTGAATTTTCCGTATTTTGTTTTTACTGTTTCTTTTCCAAGGTAGCGGATATACATATTGTACACTTCATCATCAAGGAACATATTGAAAGGTATTTTATCGTCTACTTTGTATTTATTGAAATCAATATTCCGGGCATAATACACCGCACTGATAATATCCTGTACGCAATCAGGAACTTTATAAACCCCTTTCGTCGTTACCGCCGTGTTTACGCTGCTATTGAACGTCACATTCTCGTATTTTTTATAGCCGCCCTCATTCACATTCCTTAAAAATTTCAGTGGTTCCATGGTAGCGGTATCAATAAAAGATTCATATTTATCCCTTACTTTAAAGATCCAGTCATAAGAAGGATTGGTTTTCCCTTCCCCGCTTACGTGGTAAACGGGACGGTTATTCATTTTTTCAAGGGTCGCGGAAAAAACAGCCGTGCCTGCATTTACATAAATGCCTGCTACATTATAATAGACTACATAACTAATCTGCTCATCGGCCTGGAAAGATGTATTTTTTAAACCGCAGAAATTCTGGAAGGGTGCTTCCGCTTTTGTAGAAAAGGCCATCAATCCCAAACTTACTATGCTCAATATCCTAAGTATCTTCATTCCTGTTCTTGAAAATTTTAATGCCTAAAATTAATAAACTGCCTGCTAAAGCCGGAATAATAAGATTGATAAACCATACTGTTATCGTTGTTAACCCGATTCCCAGTTCATTGGTTGTCAGCAATCCGAAGATTTTTAAAGCAACCGTACTGCGTTGAACCACCTCAAGCAATGCTATTGTCGGGATAATTGCCAATAGCAGGAACGTAATGCTGGTTGCCCAAAAACCCTGCCACCAGCCTATTTCCACACCAAATAAACGAAAGAGCAGATAATATTGTATGCCAAATACAAAAAATCTTATTACGGATAAAGACAGCAACTGCAAAAGCATCGTTGCATTGATATTTTCTATTGCATTTATAAGATAAGCATACCGGCTGATTCCCGGGATGCGGTCAATCCATTTAACAAGCCAAGATAAGCGAAAATAAAAAACTGTTAAAAATAGTAACACGGCGGTAATTCCATATAAAAGTACTTTTACCCAAAACCCCGAAACGAATTCAGCGGCATAAATTTCAGGCATCATGTAAATAAGTCCTGTAATCCCCATAACTAAGGTAACGATCAACTGGCTCATGCTGCAAATAATGGAAAGCGAAATAGCCCGCAGGCGGTTTCCCTCTTGCATATACATTACACGACCAACATATTCACCAACCCGGTTCGGGGTGCTGACCGAAAATGAAACGCCTGATAAAATTGCCTTGAATGCCCTCCCAAAACTTATGGACTGAATCTTATTAACGGCTAGTTTCCATTTCCAGGCTTCAATGCTCCAGTTTAAACCCATTAACAGCATAACAAAAACAAAATTCCATAATAACGGGCTGTGAAATGACTCCGAAATATGTTGCCACGACAAAGAAAGATTTGACTGGTGACGGATTTGATTATAAATTGACCATGATAACCATACAAACAATACAGGACCTAAAAAATAGTTGACAAAGATTTTGATATTTTTGTTCATCCTCATTAACCGGTAAAAATACAGACCTCTTTGCAAAAGCCTTCTAAAATAATTCTTGGTATTGATCCCGGCACGCTGGTTATGGGATATGGCATTATTGAAGTACACCACAACAAAATTGTTTTAAAGGAAATGGGTAGCTTAAAATTGTCGGGCAAAAAAGACCATTATGAAAGATTACAACTGATTCATTATGCCGTTGAACAACTAATACAAAAACATGCCCCGCACGAATTTGCCATTGAAGCCCCTTTTTTTGGAAAGAATGTACAGAGTATGCTGAAATTGGGAAGGGCGCAGGGTGTAGCCATTGCAGCAGCCATGAGTGCATCATTACCCGTGACAGAATATTCGCCCAAAAAAATAAAACAATCCATTACCGGGAATGGGAATGCTGATAAAGGCCAGGTATGGCAAATGCTACAGCGGATGGTTCTTGTAAAAACAGAGCCAAAATACCTGGATGCATCCGACGCCCTGGCAGTAGCTATCTGTCATCATTTTCAGACTTCTTCCGCCGTTCAGCTAAATAGTAAAAAAGTAAATGGCTGGGAAGACTTTATCGCTAAAAATCCGCAACGGGTGAAATAGGAGGTGGATGCTGGGGGATGGATACTAGATGCTGGATACTAGAGGATGCTGGATGCAGGATGCTAGATGGGGGCTGGATCAATATATTTT
>JAOQAL010000773.1 GCA_025963615.1 Chitinophagaceae bacterium
CTCTTCATTAATAAAAGTTTCTGAAAACTATTTTAAGTTTTTTTGGTTTATTTCTGGGTGGCGGTCTGCAGCGTTTGCAGATATTACAGCAAAAGCGAAAAAGGCAAAAATTATTTTTTTCATGGCAACAGGCTTTTTATATAATGGCTAAAAAAATAATAACACAACTAAATTAGACGGATTGGGAAGGGATGTCAAGCACTTCTCCACTATTGGTAATGACCGCGCCCGCGTCCTGCTTATTTATGAATTGATAAAGCTTACTGAAGCGTTTAAAAAGGGGACTAGAAAAATAATTTACTCCGGTGAATCATGATTTCCTTTTACTGATGCCCGCTGGTTAAGCTTTTGTTAAACAGGATTTTCTATGGATGAATGGTAAATAATAAAATTGCATTTTAAACCTGTTCAGTGTAATTACCCGGGATTCTACATCTTTGCACCTCAAACTGAACAATCAATGACTAATTACATGAAACCTGATACAAAATTTATTCATGCCGGCGCTACGCCTGATCCGTCAACGGGGGCTATTATGACCCCGATATATCAAACGTCTACTTATGTACAATCAGCACCAGGGAAAAATAAAGGCTTCGAATATGCCCGCAGCCAGAATCCAACACGCAAAGCCCTGGAAGATGCATTAGCTGTTATTGAAAATGGAAAATACGGACTGGCGTTTGCCAGCGGAGTCGCTGCAACAGATGCGGTTATTAAATTATTACAATCGGGTGATGAAGTAATTGCCGGGAATGACATGTATGGAGGAACCTACCGCCTGTTTACCAAGGTGTTTGAAAAATTCGGTATCCGCTTTCATTATATTGATATGCATGATGCAAACAATATAAAAACTTATATCAATAATAATACAAAACTCATCTGGCTTGAAACGCCGACTAATCCCCTGATGAATATTGTGGATATCAAAGCCGTCACAACCCTTGCTAAAGAAAAAAACATTCTTGTTTGTGTTGACAATACATTCGCGTCTCCTTACCTGCAAAACCCGCTCGACCTGGGCGCTGACATAGTAATGCATTCTTCTACCAAATACCTCGGAGGCCATAGTGATGTAATACAAGGTGCTTTAATAATGAATGACCCTGCATTGAGGGAAAAACTTTATTTTCTTCAAAAGAGTTGCGGTGCCGTGCCGGGGCCGATGGATTGTTTCCTGGTATTACGTGGTATAAAAACATTACATCTGCGCATGCAGCGACATTGTGAGAACGGTGAAAAAATCGCCCGTTGGCTCCGGGGTCATTCAAAAATAGCGAGCGTATATTGGCCGGGTTTTGAGGATCATCCAAACTATTCCATTGCAAAAAAGCAAATGCGCGGATTTGGCGGTATGATCAGCTTTGAACTGAAAGATGATAGCATTGAAAATGCTAACCGGGTTCTTTCTTCTACCAAATTATTTTCACTGGCCGAAAGCCTCGGAGGCGTTGAATCGCTGATCAATCATCCTGCCTCCATGACCCATGCCTCTATCCCCCGCGAAGAAAGAATTAAAAATGGCTTGCGGGATTCGCTCATACGACTTAGTGTCGGTATTGAAGATGCCGGTGACCTGATTGAGGATTTGGAACAGGCTATCGGGGAACGCTAAGGAGCGCTAAGGAGGAGCGCTAAGGGGCGCTAATAAAGGCCGATAATTGAAAACGCTGATAGATATTCCCTCGCCTGCAGCCACAGCCTTTGCGACGGCGAGCGGGCAGGGTTTTCGGATGGCTTTTTATCGCAGGGTTTATTTAAGTAAAGCCTTTATAGCATACCTGTTTACCTTTACTATTAATGAACACCGGAAAGCTTAAAGATTTTCTTGACAAAAAGGTTGATGAATACAATCGGCCTTTTTTTATTCAGGATGACCCTATTTCCATCCCGCATTTATTTACAAAAAAACAGGATATAGAAATCGCCGGTTTCTTTGCAGCCACTTTTGCCTGGGGTACCCGGAAGGGTATTATCAATTCCTGTCGCAGGCTTTTTGACCTGATGGATAATGATCCTTACAATTTTATCCTGAACCTGGAAGAGGATAGCCCGGAGATGTTGACTCCGTTTATGAAATTCGCTCACAGAACGTTCAACGCTTCTGATCTTTTTACGTTTTTCAATTTTTTAAAGTACCACTATTCATTAAAAAATGAACCATCACTGGAAACCGCTTTCATCCAATGGATGGAGCCGGGCGATGCAACCATTGAAAATGGCCTGAATGGTTTTTATAGTTACTTTTTTAATGATCGCATAGATTTTGAAAAAAGGACCCAAAAACATATTGCGGCGCCTTTTAAAAAATCGGCTTGTAAAAGGCTGAACATGTACCTGCGCTGGATGGTGCGCCGGGATCATAGAGGAGTGGATTTTGGTTTATGGAAAAAAATTTCGCCGGCACAACTCATTTGCCCCCTGGATGTGCATGTAGCAAGAGTGGCGCGGCATTTCGGGTTACTTAGGGAAAAACAAACCGGTTGGGCAGCCGCTACGGATTTAACAGCCAACCTGCGGGAATTCGATCCTGTTGATCCGGTGAAATACGATTTTGCTTTATTTGCATTAGGTTCCATGGAAAAACACGGATAATGGAGGAAAAACAGGAATTGATACAAACTTTGAATGTTGATTTTTCAATCAATTTGCCGGATGGAACCGGAATGGATCAACTGCACGCCACGCTTTCACAATACATCAACCATCTTATTGTTCACAACTTTACACAATTGGTCAACCTCCTGTACCGGTTGGATGTAAACGAGAAAAAATTACAACAATGGCTGCTGGAAAATACCGCTGAAGATGCCGGAAAAATTATCGCTGATCTTATTATTGAACGTCAATTACAAAAGATAAGATCCCGCAAGCAATACAAACAACAAGATGATAGCATCGGTGAGGATGAAAAATGGTAGCCGGTAAATTCTTGTTTTCTTTCCTTTCCATTTTCGATACTGATTCGACCGCATAGGTATCAGGTTGAGAGATATCATCCTGGGTATAAAGGAAAGCTGGGTAAAGATTTAGCAGGTCATCAAGCAGCTTTAAAACATACTAAAGGTCAACGATCGCCGCCATTTTTTTTTAAATCCTGGTTGAGCTTTTGGATATCGAATGAGCTTTTGGTTGCTTTTTTCCTTTCTTTTTGTTTGGCT
>JAOQAL010000795.1 GCA_025963615.1 Chitinophagaceae bacterium
GAGTTCCTTTTAGCGCACAGCTGGATAAATCCGGACTTCTGTCCCATGGTGAAGATCCCCCAAAAGCAGATATGCTGGATTTAATCGAAGGGGGAAGCTGGCGCACTAGGGTCACCGATCAATTGGCGTTGGCTATTCTGCAGGCAAAAAAAAATCAGTTGAACTGGCAGCAATCGGTAGGTTTTATCCGTGCGATGCTGTTATCGGCAGGTATTGACAGTTATCAATGGATTCCGGTAAAAAATAATTATTAAATGACAATATGGATATCTCGGGGGTCTTTGTGCTGGCAAACGATGTGGAGTTTATTCCGGTAGATTCGGTCACCGAAAAAACAAGAAGCCGGTTTGAGTATGAAAAGGATGACATGCTGATCACGCAATTGAATGCACGAACAGCAAGCAAGATCATCAGCCGCGACCTGGCAGCTTTATTGCAGGAATTCCGTTCGCCAAAATCCCTGGCAGAAGGGATCTATGTCTTTTGTGAATCACAGGCCAAAGATCCGCAGCAGGTAGCCGATGACGTATTTTCTTCTTTGGTCAATATGCATCAGTGGGGTTTTCTTATACCTTTTGACCTGCAGGAGGGGCCGCTTAACCAGGGATTATTGCCATCAAAAGAATGTTTCAGGACCTATACGATACTGGAGAAATATCAACAGTATGACGATACGGAAGTATATCGTGTGAAAGATGGTTCAGAAAATATTTTTGCCCTGAAGATAATGCCGGCGGCAAACGATGCTCATATCCAGAACTTATTCAATAACGAAATAACTGTTCTCCGGTTGCTCGACGGTGTTATGAGCCCGAAACTTATAGAGCATGGCAGGCAGGATGATATTTATTTCCTGGTTACTGAATGGTGTGATGGTCTTACCTGTGAGCAGGAATCGATGAAATTCAGGAATATCAATATCCGGGACCACATCATCCAGTTATTGAATATAGCCGTTGCTATCCTGGAAGCCTATCATCACCTTCACCGCCAAAAAATATTACATGGAGATATTCACCCGGACAATATTTTTATATCATCAACCGGCGGAGTTAAGATCATCGATTTTGGATATGCCTCTTTGGCCGGACATACTGCGGGCTCCCAACGGGGAGGCACTGGGTTTTACTATGAGCCTGAATTTGCAGTTGCGTCGCTACAGGAAATGCCGCCTCCACCTGTTACTGAAAAAGCAGAACAATATTCTATTGCCGTTCTTTTATATTACCTGATTTCCGGACACCATTACCTGGCATTTTCGTTTGAGCGGGAAAAACTTTTTAACCAGATTGCAAACGATGAGCCATTATCTTTCAAAAATTATGATCTTGAGGTTCCGGAGGCATTGGAAAATGTCCTGGCTACAGCGTTGGCAAAAGACCCAGAAAAAAGATTTTCCTCCCTTGAAGAATTTGGGCAGGCGATTTCAAATATCCGGAGCGATGTTTTTGCAAGTAACCGGTTCTATGTTCACAACAAACAAAATGAGGCGGCGCAGCTCGTAACATTTGTTTTGCAAAAATCCGGATGGGATTCACCATTTATTGACAAGGGCTTTACGATGGCTCCAACCTGTTCCGTAAATTATGGCGCTGCGGGGACGGCCTATATGTTTTACAGGATATCCTGTGTGCGCCAGGATGCCCGGTTGTCGGATATTGCCGACGTGTGGGTCAACCGGGCATTAATGTATCAGAAGGATTACGACCAAAGCTTTTATTCATCCGCCATTGGTATTACCCAAAAAACGGTCGGGAAGCGATCTATTTACCATTCACCCACCGGCGTTTACCTTGTGCAGGCACTTATCAGTAACTCAAGAGGCGATTGGCTTTCACTATCCAATGCAGTAAAGGGATTTTTATCAGCCGCCGCGGTGGAATGTGAGAAAATAGACCTGGCCCTTGGAAAATCCGGGTTGTTAGTCGGTTGTTCGTTGCTGTATAAGGAATTGAAAACTGTAAAAAACTATCCAGTATCAGATATCATGTTGTTTGCCGAACAAATCATGAAGGAAATTTGGGATGAGCTGGATGGATATTCACCGATGAACCAGTCCAACCCGGTTGATTATTTTGGTATGGCGCACGGATGGGCAGGATTGCTCTATGCTACCCTTTTATGGTGCAACGCTACTAACAGCGCCTTGCCGGGAAATTTCGTGAAACGGGTTGATGAACTCCTCAGTTGTTCGATCCTGTCAGAAAACAATCTTCGGTGGCCGCTTACGGTGGGGGATAAAAGTTCATGGCCGGGCTGGTGTAATGGAAGTGCAGGACATATCTTTTTATGGGTGCTTCTATATAAGCACTTTAATGAAGAGAAATTTATCCGGGTGGCTGAAAAGCTTGCAGGTCATCTGATGTCGGAAGTACAAAGCAAAAATCCAGACCTCTGTTGCGGCTTGGCGGGTAATGCTTATGCTATGATGAGCCTGTATAAAATAACTAATGAAAATATATATTTACAGGAAATGCAACGCATAAGACAGGGGTTGCTGAAAAACTGGGTTTCCCAACCCATCAGAAATAATAGCCTATACAAAGGAGAAGCAGGGATAGCGCTGTTCTTATGCGAGATGGACAACCCCGCCCTGGCCAGAATGCCATTGTTTGAATAACTTTCAAAAACGTGTTTCAAAAGATCAGGCAAATTTCTGTTTATCTCAAAGGCAACCGAATTGTAAACTCTGCACTTTCACCTTCTTCGCTTTCCACTTTTATTTCCCCTCCATGTGCTTTTATTATATCATAACTCAACGATAGTCCCAGTCCGGTTCCCTGTCCTGTTGGTTTGGTAGTAAAGAATGGCTGAAAGATTTTATCAATGACTTGTTGGGGAATACCAGGACCATTGTCCTTTACTCTTATTTCAATCCAATAGTTACCGGATGGATCCCTAGTTTTTTTTGTGGTTACTGAAACTGTTGGTTCGTATTTGTCCGTCCGATCTGCGGCGGCGGATCCGCCAGATTGTTTTTTCTTTTCATTCACCGCATAAAATGCATTGTTGTATAAATTCAGTAATACTCGTCCCATGTCCTGCGGAATGATATTTATTTTTCCAATGCTATGGTCAAAATAAGTTTGCAAGTTTACATTGAATCCTGCCTGGCCGGCTGAGGGGGATTTGTCTTTTGCACGAAGACCGTGATAGGAGATGCGTAGGTACTCTTCTGCCAGCGCATTAATATCTGTTGGTTCCTGTTGCCCGGTGCTACTGCGGGAATGCTGCAGCATAGCTTTTACTATTGAATCGGCCCGTTTGCCATGGCGGTTTATTTTTTGTTCGTTTTCTTTGATATCGTTGAGAATTGTTCTCACTTCGTTTATGTTCGCTTTATCAATTTCCTGGCTGGCTTCTTCAATCAATTCTGTGTTTACCTCAGAAAAATTATTAACGAAGTTTAGAGGATTTTGAATTTCATGGGCTATTCCTGCCGTGAGTTCTCCGAGCGATGCCATCTTTTCTGACTGGATAAGTTGCTTTTGAGTAGATTTTAATTCGGTGAGCGTTTCTTCTACGTTTTTCTTCTGCTGTTCTATTTCTTCTTTTTGTTTGTTGCTTTCCTCGTAAAGTTTAGCTAATTCAACATTCCTTAACCGGAACAGGTCAGTTTCCTTTTTTGATTCTTCTGCCCGATGAGAAATCTCAAGATTTAATACTTTTTGATTGATCGTGTCTTTATGCAGTCCTTTTTCTATGGTGATATGCAATTCAAGGTGATTAAGGGCACTTAAGTAATCTTCAGAAAGTTTATAGCTTTCATAGAGTGCCCAATGCGTTTTACCCAACAGATCAGCCGCTTTGATTTCCTCTGCAATTTTTAATGCTTTAAAAAGATCTTCAAACAGATCAACATTTTTTTCATTTTTAAAGTTGACAGTTTTTAATTCAGCTAAAAATAAATGTATTTCAGCTTCGCCTTTTTTATCACCACTTGTTTGTCTTATTTGTAAACTTTGAACACAAAAATTCATTGCCTTATCCAAATCATTCTTCCTTTTGTATATTTCAGCCAGGTGCAATAAGGCATTGGCCTGCCCTTTTTTGTCGCCGGTACCCTCGCTGATGGCCAGGCTTTGTGCACAGTAATCGATAGCCTGTTGCCATGCACCCAGTTTCAAATAGGTAGAACCTATGTTGTCAAGGCTTCCGGCCTCGCCCCATTGATCTCCTGATAGTTGACGGAGGCCAAGCCCTTGTTGGTAATATTCTAATGCGCGGTTAAAGTCACCGGTTTCAAAATAGATAGAACCGATAACATTAACAGCATATCCCACCATTAATGAAAAGTTCGTCGATTGAGCCAGGGAAAGACTCTTAAATAAATTATCCAGGGCTTTTTCATAATCCCCCAGTTGTTTATAAGTGACACCGACATGATAATAATTAGTTACTTCAGCTTCAAAAAAATCTGTTTGCTGACTTAATTCCAGTGATTTTAACAACCATTCGAGAGAATCGCCTAAATTTCCCCAACTACGTTGTATGATTCCAAAATATTCATACACTGTTGATTGACCTCTGAGATCCTTTAATGATTCAAATAAGAAAAGAGATTCTTTTAAATAAGCATTTGCCTCCTCGTGTTTAGACAGCCGGATGAAACAAAAGCCCAATGTCCGGAGACCTTCCGCTTTACCCTTTATGTAATTTATTTTTTTGGCAAGTTCAACTGCTTCCCTGCTTAAAACCTGTGCATTGTTTGAATCGCTTACACGGGTACCCCATGCCTGTTGGTTAAGTTGGTCTATTTCAGGTTCCGTAGGTTGTAAACGAGTCTCGCTGGACATAAAACATTACTATTTTGTATAAGCTACATTACGCCATATAAAATTCCCATTGAATTCTGTCGGGATCTTTAAACGCCACATAGAGTTTCTGCAATGTTTCATCTAATTTTACACCGGTGTTTTCAACACCTGCTTCAGTAATTTCTTTGGTGAAACGCCGGAGCTCCTCTTCACTTTGGCAGGTCATTGCAATGTGATCCAACCCTACTTCAAAAGGACTAAATGAAGTATACTTCCCATCTCTTGGTTTAGCGGGTTTGAATGCAATATGTACGAACCCAGCGGCAAAAATTATCAGATCCGGAGTTTCAACTGCCAGGGGGAAACCAATAATATTTTTATAAAAACCTTTAGTAGTCTCCATATCCATACAACGAAAAGCAATGTGGTGAATACCGGGTGTTTTGGGATTGACAGGCATATAGTCAGTGGTTTAGTTACTAATTTTTAATTCGCCCTCAGCCATATCGTCTTCCTGGTCAATTAAGCAGTCAGGCATTTGGAGTTAAAAAATGATCAAAAACATTTTAAGCCAACCCATTTCTATTTTAAAGGAAGTTGTATAATAAACACTGCTCCTTCACCTTCTTTTCCCCTGCTGGAAAGCCGGTGGTGATTCCACTATTAATTCCCCGCCCTGGACTTTAATCATATCATAACTTAACGATAATCCGAGGCCGGTTCCCTGCCCGGCAGGTTGGTAGTAAAAAATGAAGTTCAATTGTTGGATTAATATCTTCCCAGTTGTTATCAGCTAATGCGGGTTTTGCCCAATCCAGATTATCGCCTGCATGAAATTTCCAGCCCTTGGCTAATAAAATGCCATTTTTATCTGTTTTATCCAGTTTTATTATTTCCTGAGTTATGCAAGACATGGCCTGCAGCAATAAGCAGACGAATAAAACGGAATACTTCATGACGATAAGATTTTTTATCTGAATGCTTTCATTTTGTGCGGACATAATAAATCACTCAGGTACACTTTTTTTCAATAAAGCAGAGATCATTCAATTTTTAAGGGGAGGAAGAGGGAATGGATTACGGGTACCGAACGGTATTCGATTAAAAAGGTAACCCATTTTACAGCCTCATGCAAATTTTATAGGGATGTTTATTTTCGAACGACCGTTAGAATTTGGGAACTCAATAGATTTAACCGGTTGCAAACCTGATTTTTAGTAAATTCAAGCGTTTTAAACAATGACTGCTTTGAGTATACGCAAATCTATATTATCGTTTCTGCTGGTGAGGGAATCGGAAAGCAAACTGGTTTCCCGTCTTTTTATTTTTGAGTTTTTCCAGGGTGCGGCCATCGCCATCGTTTTCACGACGGCCATTACCCTGTTCCTGCAGCAATTACCTACCACCGATCTGCCGATTGTATTCTTTCTGTCGGCTTTTGCGTTATGGATCGCAGCCTATTTATATAACAGGCTTGAGCACAAATTTTCGAGTACCAAAATGGTCTTGATCGTACTTCTTTTTAATACGGCCTGCGTCTTGATTTTTTTGTTCTTCATCAGCTATGAAAAAAATTCCTGGTTTTTATTTGCATTTTTAGGGGCATTCAATATTCTCTATTTACTCAATAATCTGGAATTCTGGGGGCTGGCGTCATTGCTATTCGATGTAAGGCAAAGCAAGCGGCTGTTTTCAGTTGTCAGTGCGAGTGATCTGCCTGCTAAATTGTTCGGGTACCTGTTGACGATATTTTTAGTGCCGCATGTTGGTACCGAAAACCTTCTCTGGGTAGCCCTGGTATGCATGCTGGTGTCATTAATCCTGTATAAGCCACTGATAGAGCTTAATGAAATAAAGAATCTTGGAGAAATTTCCCATTCGCACGAAGCGCCCGGTATTAAAGCGATACAGGCGGCCCTGACCGGTAATAAGCTGATCAGGATACTGGCCCTGGTTTCATTTTTTTCCTTATGTTGTTTGCTGGTAGTGAACCTTGTTTTTTATGGTTATATAAAGCATCAATTTAAAAGTGATAAATCCATGGCCGGTTTTTTCGCCATTTTTCTGGGCGGGGTACGACTCATAACGTTATTGATAAAAGTAGGTATCACCAACCGGCTGGTAGATAAAATGGGTTTGCGACGCTCCTTACTAGTCACCCCGTTCATTTTACTGGTCATCTGCCTGATTTGTTTATTTTTTTCTTTGCGCACCAGTTCTTTTAAAACAACTTTTTACCTTTTTGGCGTGTTGGCACTTGCTACCGATGTTTTAAAAATGGCTGTTCAGACACCTGTATTATTGGCCGCCATGCAGCCACTGCCAACGCATCAGCGTTTACGGGGGCATACGTTGCTGAAAGGGTTGATGGACCCCTTTGCATTTTTTGCCATGGGCGGTTTATTATGGATGCTCACTTCTTTTGATAAGGAAATGCACCTGGGTATACTGGGCCTGATTTTATTATTTCTTATCGTTTGCTGGATCATTTTCGCCTCACAAGTTGATAAATATTATTCAGCAGCATTAACGGTTGCCATCCGGGACCGGTCTTTAAATGGAAAATTTATTTCTATTACCGATAATGATTCCCTGCAGCTGTTATACGACAAACTGGAGAATGGTACGGAGACAGAAGTGATTGCCGTGCTGAATCTATTAGCTTCTCAATCCGGTAATCTTACCGGTTTTTTTTCCAGGGGATTGAATCATTCTTCTCAAGCCGTTAAGGGCTATGTGTTGAGATTGATCCGGGACAAAAAGGCTATTGGACTATTGCCCGACCTGAGACTAATGGCGACCGATCCTGCCAATACGGAATTGGTCCCAGAGATATTGGAAACGATCGCTTCATTTAACCAGGATGAAGACTTTTCCGGGTTTGTCAACCATGATGATCCGATGATTGCACTGGCTGCGGTGAGAGCACAGTTGCTCGATAGAACCAACTTCCATGAGGCGGCAGAAGCCAAACTCAGAGAATGGTTTGTAGCGAAGGAACAGGATAAAAAAATCGCCGCGTTGAAGGTAGCAGGAGAAATTAATAATGGAAGGTATATTCCTGAAATTGAGCGGCTGATGCAGGATGATGATATGGATGTACGAAAAAATGCGATGAAGGCTGCGGGTTTAAACGGTCATGCTCCGACTGTTAAAGAATTATTTGATCGGTTTATTAATACGATCAATGATTCAACTGCACTGGCTGCATTAATCGATTGTAATGAACATGTATTCCCTGCCGTGAAAGATTACCTTCAAAAGAAAAAATGTGAAGGTGGTAAATGCAGGAAACTATTGGTTCTGTTGGGTAAATCAGGCCATGCTGCCGCCAAGCAGGTGCTGGATGAATGCCTTAGGGAATTTCCGGGAAAAGCGAAAATCATTTTACCTGTCATAAGACTGCGGCATAATTCAGCAGGCGCCAATGAAGCGCAGTACCAAAAGATGATCAGCAGTCACCTTACAGCTGCCATTCACCTGGTATATGCCGTTAACTTCCTGTTACAGCAGCATCCCCGTGAAGAACTCGTTATCGAGGCCCTGCGGACCGAGCTGAATGATATAAAAGAAAACTGTCTCGATCTTTTTTCGCTTTTATATGATGAGGAAAAGATAAGAAGAGTAAAGGCAGGCTTTGAAATAAATTCCCGGGAATCCATAGCGAATGCGCTGGAACTTATTTTTGTTTCTGTGCCTAAACAATTTGGCCTGCCTTTTATCCAGGTATTTGAAAATTCAGATATCAGGGACAAATACATTCAATTGCAGAAAACGGTTCAGGAATCATCACTTTCTAAAGATGCTGTTATAAAAAATATCTTATTTGATGTTGATTATAATTATAATTCATGGACAAAATCTTGTGTATTGTATATTTTAAAAGATAAAAAGTTGCCATTTGGGAAAGAATTTATTCAACCTTTTACATTTGCGGATAGTTCGCTATTAAAGGAAACTGCGCAAATGATTATTGCTAAAAACTGATTTTATGATTTCATCGAATGAGCCAACGAGACTGCTATTGATCGAGCGGGTTTTTCTTTTAAAGTCACTTACCATTTTTAACGATACGCCTGAGACGATACTTGCCGAAATCGCGGAACTGATGCAGGAAGAAGAGGTGGAAGAAGGAAAGACGATCGTAAAGGAAGGAGATGCCGGCCAGTGCATGTATATTATTTTTAAAGGGAAGGTGCGGATTCATAAGGGTGACCATGAGCTTGCGGTTCTATCGGAACGTGATTTTTTTGGGGAACTTTCCCTGCTGGATACGGAGAAAAGATCAGCTACCGCTACGGCTCTTGCGGATTGCACCTTGTTCCGGATTGACCAGGATCCTTTCTACGATGTACTGGAACAACGGCCTGAGGTCATAAGAGGGGTTATGAAGATTTTATGTAAAAGGCTGCGTGCCGCGAACCTGCGGATAAGCGAACTTACGGGAGCGGATAGGTTATGATGAATTATGTATCGACTGGTTTGTTTCACGCAAAAGGTCGCAAAGAAGTTTGTTTCACGCAAAGGGCGGGAAGAAGCAAAGAACGCAAAGAGATGAATTGTTAAGAATCAATCTTTACTTTCTCAAGATCTCTGCTGAATATTTCACGCAAAGGGCGCAAAGAAGCTAAGAACGCAAAGAGATGAATTGTTATGGGTTGAACTTAATTTAAAACGGTGGAAAGTTATCTGTAAAGAAAATTGGCCGGAAATTAATCCGTATTACAATTAATTATAAATTTAGCATATGAAATTTTTTACCTGCACTAAAACACAGTCCTTTAAAGCCGGCATTTTATCCAGCTTTTTGTTATTACTTGCTTCCGTAGCGTACCTGCAGCCTTTGAGAGTGGGTGTCGCAGGCCTAAATCATGATCACGTTAATGGTCTTATGAATCAATATAAAAAAGGTGAAGTGATTATCCTGGGGATTGCCGAACAGGATGAACAGCTGGTACAGCGCATTAAAAAGAAATTCCAGTTGCCGGATTCAATTTTTTACAAAAATATTTCCGGCATGCTGGAGCATATAAAGCCAGATGCCGTACTTGCCTATAATGCCATTGCGGATCATCTTGCTGTAGTGGAAGCCTGCGCACCGAAAGGCATTTCAGTTATGGTGGAAAAGCCATTGGCTACCACCGTACAGCAGGCTGAGAGGATGGAGGCATTGGCAAAACAATACCATATACAATTATTGACCAATTATGAAACCACCTGGTATAACAGCAACCAGCAGATTTATGACATGGTGCATGAGCAGCATGTTGCCGGTAACATCCGTAAAATGATAGTACATATGGGCCACCAGGGCCCTAAAGAAATCGGGTGTACCACCGAATTTTTGACATGGCTTACAGACCCTGTAAAAAATGGCGGGGGTGCCTTAACAGACTTTGGATGTTATGGCGCCAACCTGATGACATGGATGATGGATGGCAAAGCTCCGATTGCGGTAACGGCTGTTACAAAACAAATCAAGCCAAATATCTATCCCAAGGTGGACGATGATGCCACGATCTTGTTGGAATATCCCGGAGCTACCGGCATCGTGGAAGCATCATGGAACTGGACATTTGGTATTAAAGACTTTGAGGTATTTGGAGAAAAAGCATATCTGCATGCGTTGAATGGTAATACGCTGCAACGAAGAGATACCATTGCCTATTATAATGTACCGGTAAAGACGGCGGCTTATACCGATAATCTTGTCTATCTCGCGGCGGTATTAAGAGGCCAGATTCACCCCGTCAATGATCTTTCATCACTTGAAAACAATCTTATCGTTGTAAAAATACTCGATGCTGCACGGCGATCCGCCAAAGAAGGAAAAAGAATTGTGTTGTAAATTTTACTGAATCATATTGCCCACCAAGAGGTTAAAAAGATAAGAGATCCTGTCAGATAATTTCCAGGAGCCTGAAGGGCTGGCGTCATTTTTCAAATAGGCTTTTTTTAAAAATGAAGCATACGATTGCATAGCATAATTCTTTGCCTGTATCGTATATAAAGTATAATTTACCAGTCATCAATTGATTCAATTTTTTAAAAATGTTACCTAATCCAATTTCCAGGAGAAAATTTGTATCGGCCGGTGCTATCGCCTTTTCCGGATTGGCAACGAGGGGTCTTCCGGGTTTCAATAGCCAGGTTTCACCAAATGAGGTGATACGGCTGGGGTTAATCGGATCTGGGTCCCGCGGCTCCGGCTTAGCTTCCCTGGTGAAAGAAATGAAGGGAATACAACTTACCGCCTGTTGTGATATTATACCGGAACATTTACAAAATGGGATGAGTTTTGCCACGAGAGATGCAAAAGCGTATGCGGATTACCGGAAGTTACTGGATGATAAAAATATCGATGCTGTTATAATCGCTACGCCACTCTTCCTGCATTACCCGATGGCCGTAGCTGCCCTGCAGGCAGGCAAGCACGTTTACCTGGAAAAATCACTAAGCTATGATATCCCACAGGCAATAGATATTGTAAAAAAAGTACGGGATAGTAAACTGGTTTTTCAAATAGGCTATCAATACCGTTATTATAGCTTATATCATAAGGTAAAAGAGGTCATTGCTAAGAACTGGCTGGGGAAAATCACTCATTTTGAATGCCAGTACAACCGCAATTCCAACTGGCGCAATCCGGTCACGGATCCCAAAATGGAACGGGCGATTAACTGGCGGATGTACCGTGAATATTGCGGAGGTCCCCTGTCGGAATTATGCGCCCACCAGATTGATATGGTCAATTACCTGCTTGATGCGCATCCTTTAAAAGTAACGGGCATGGGTGGAATTAATTACTGGAAAGATGGACGGGATACCTATGATAATATCCGTACGATATATGAATACCCAGGCGGCATAAAATCAAGTTGTACTTCGGTTCTTTCCAACGCGTATAATGGCTACAGCATCCGCATATTGGGTGATAAGGCTACGGTTGAAATACAAAGAGAGCGGGCTTTCATTTATGCTGAATCAACAGAAAACAAGAAAGGAACCGTAGATGGAGTTACCGGTGCAACCATTGAAGCGACTACCCAGGGAAAGCCTGTTGAAATTATTTTTAAGAAGCCGGGAGAGGAAGACATTGAGCCCACTACGTTTGCTTTACAGGATTTTGTTGAATGTATCCGGGACAACAAAAAGCCCGTATCAAATGTGGAAACAGCAAAGGATACTTCTATTGCCATTCATATGGGGAATGCAGCAGCTGATACACAAACATGGCAGATTTGGAAACCGGAATATTCTGTTTAGAAAAGCTTCGAGCTGCAAGCTTCAAGGCCTATCGTTCTGTGCCTTACTTCCGTCTCGCAGTTCGGAGCTTTTTTATAAAACATAGCTTTTAAAAGAAAAGAATGACAAACATTCAGCAATTAAAGCAGGAATTATTACAACCCTCCGAAGCATTAATATCAGACCTGGCGAAGCTGGATGGCGACATCCTTATATTGGGGGTCGGAGGTAAGATGGGACCCGCTCTGGCAAAACTTGCCAGACAGGCTATTGCCAAAGCCGGGGTCAATAAAAAAGTGATTGGTGTTTCCCGTTTCTCCGAAGCTGGTTTGCAGGAAGAATTAAATGATTCCGGCATTGAAACGTATGCGGCCGATTTGCTGGAGGATGAACAGCTGCAGTTACTCCCTGATGTTAAGAACGTCCTTTATCTTGCCGGGACTAAATTTGGTACTACTGGTAAAGAATCGTTTACCTGGGCTATGAATACCTATCTGCCGGGACGGGTGGCGCAGAAATATAAGAACTCGCGGATCGTTGTTTTTTCAACCGGGAATGTTTACCCCCTGTCGCCGGTTTCCTGGGGTGGAGTTGCGGAAGATCGCTTACCCGAACCCGTTGGAGAATATGCACAGTCCTGCCTTGGCCGGGAGCGCCTGTTCCAGTATTATTCCGTGAAGTATAATATACCCACGTTGATCTTCCGGTTGAATTATGCGAATGATACGGGTTATGGGGTATTGTTGGAAATCGCTAAGTCAGTGAAGGAAGAACGGGCGATTGATTTAAGCATGGGACATGTCAATGTAATCTGGCAGGGTGATGCCAATGAAATGGCCATCCGCTCGTTGCATCATTGCGAAACGCCCACCAAAATTTTAAATATCACGGGTCCTGAAACCATTTCTGTAAGATGGTTGGCCGGAGAATTCGGTAAGATATTTGGTAAAACACCCTTATTCATGAATGAAGAACAAAGCACAGCGTTGTTAAATAATGCTGCGGAGTCGTTTCGTATTTTCGGTTACCCACGGGTGCCTTTGAAAAGAATGATTGAACTACTGGCAGCGTGGGTACAGGAGGGTGGCCAAACATTAAATAAACCAACCCATTTCCAGGAACGAAAAGGTCAATTCTAAATACTGATGAAATCTCAGACACTGCCATCCGCTATACATGATTTGTTGCAACAGGGAACTATAATACCCGCGCATCCGCTGGCATTGCACGAAAATTTAAGGATGGATGAAAAAAGACAAAGAGCGCTTACCCGGTATTATATCGCTTCTGG
>JAOQAL010000050.1 GCA_025963615.1 Chitinophagaceae bacterium
ATAACGGATACATTGATCAACGGCACTTCATGTTGCTCCATCAGGTAAACGGTCAGCCCGTTCTTTAAGGTCAACCGTATATAAGGGGGTAATTTATAATCCTGTGCCCTGGAGGATAAGGTCGAGAAAACGAAAGTGAACGACAAAATATACTTGAATAATTTCATTGCTTATTATTTATGCCTTCAAATCATTGTGCCTTACGGGTAAGAGGAAACTCAATCGTTGGTATCCGGCTTCAGTATGCCAATGGTACGGTTGTTCTTTGTAAAATATTTATTTGCTGCTTTTTTAATGTCTTCGGCCGTTACCTTGTTGAAGGCCGCCGGGGCATCAAACATTTTTTTATAATCGCCGAAAAATACTTCGTAGGTGCCGATATTGTTTGATTTACCATTGATCGTTTCAACCTGGTTATAAAACTCCACCAGTTTATTGTTCTTTACTTTTTGTAATTCCCGATCGGTGATGCCCTCTTTCTTTATTTTTTCTACTTCTGTGTAGATAGCATTTTCGAGATCTGCTTCTTTTACCTCTTTACCGGCTACGGCATATAGTCCGAACAGGGTAGGGTCAAAACTTTCTCCATAGTTGGTAAAAACCTGGGTAGCCAATTGTTTGGTATCTACTAATGAATGGTATAACCGGGAACTTTTTCCATTGCTGAGTATATCGCTCAATAAGACCAAGGCATAATAGTCTTCATTTTTTGTTTCTGGTGTGTGATAATCGATAATAAGATAAGGGGTGGCTACATCTTTTTGAACTTCGATCCTTCTTTCGCCTGTTTGCTTCGGCTCTGTTATATGCACCTTGGGTGGTTCGGGCTGCGCGGGGATGGGTTCGAGATATTTTTCCGCGAGCGATTTAATATCCTGGTATTTCACGCTGCCTGAGATCACCACCACGCAGTTGTTCGGGGCATAATAGGTTTTGAAATACTGTTCCAGGTCGGCCTGGGTCCAGTTTTTCATATCATCGAGGTAACCGATAACGGGCCAATGATAGGGATGTTCCTGGAAAGCCTGTCCCTGTACGGACTGCGCGAGTAGATTCCAGGGCGAATTTTCCAACCCGGTACTTCTTTCAGAGATCACGACCCCTCTTTCGCTTTGCACCATGTTAGGATCAATGCTCAGGCTGGCGATCCTGTCAGCTTCGAGGTCAAAAATCACTTCCGTAGCGGACGCTGGAAACCAGTCAGTATAGACGGTCACGTTTTCCGTGGTATAGGCATTATTAGCGCCGCCATTGAATTCCATGGTACGGTCAAATTGCTTCGGGCCGAATTTTTTAGCGCCATTGAACATCATGTGTTCAAAAAAATGCGAAAGGCCGGTGATGCCCTGGTGTTCATTGCGCGAGCCCACTTTGTAAAACAGGTACATATTGGCGTTGGGTATCGAATAGTCTTCCACCACGAGGAATTTCATCCCATTTTTCAGGGTGAATGTTTTCACGTCATCCGCCTTCAATTGGGCCTTCGGGTTCATGCAAAACAGCAACAAAACAGGTAAAACAAGTTTTCTCATCAATCTATTTTTAGTTTTATGATCTACCGGACCTGCTAAAGCTACTGAAATACAGCATTTGATTGATAGCTGGTGAAAAAACTTTAGGGTATAATGATAATGATTTTGCCTGAAGGGTTTTTTACTTTATTTTTGCCGTCCGTTCAGAATTTCTGGCTGCGTAGCTCATCCCGATAGTTATCGGGAGAATAGAGCATCCAGCGCAAAGTAGATTAAAGGCTGCGTAGCTCAATTGAATAGAGCATCTGACTACGGATCAGAAGGTTATAGGTTTGAATCCTATCGCGGTCACTAATAACAGGAAGGGTTTCATGCAAATGAAACCCTTTTCTTTTTCTTCTATTTGCATACTATTTGCATACATAGTCAATCATTACAATTTTGAGGACATTTTCTTCTTTTTTTAACAAGGATTGCCAACCTGATTTTTAAATAGGTACAATGTTGAAAGGATGGTACGATAAAAAAGAAGTTTGCCAAGTGGAGGAAATACTTTGCTAGATGTAAGTTTAACCAATGATGGTTTTATCTACACTGCAGCGACCTTGTAATATTAATTTGGTTAATTTTAAAATGACTTTTTACAAACTGAATTCTGTGTCAAAAAAAATCCTTATATGGGAGCCAGGATAATAACCATAACCGCGGTATTCAATCGATTTTGGGGAAGTAATTTAAATTTCGATATTTTACAAATGAAATACAAACACTTTAGTGAGTTTAAATTCCAATTATATCAAAATAGCATTATTTAGTACCTTATCCACCATAATGCATTTGGCGAGTACTGGTCAGAAAAAAAGTAATTTGTTTAGTTATGAAATTGATCATTGGTCAAAGTTAATGAACCCGCCATATCCACTGCAAACAATAATTTTAAATGATGTATTATTTTCGGATGATTCGAGTATAGCATTAAATGAAAATGGACAAGGACTTAATGTAATAGCACGTGAACAAAGTACCACTTTTAATATTGCAGAAAAGAGGTGGTTATAGTTTGGGTGAGGAGAAAAAAGATAAGGAGTTAAGAAAATTTAATCATATACGAAGCAATGCTCTCTATCTTGGATGGTTTTGGGATTGGTTTGACAGGGTTTGGTGGGATTATGGGTATAACAAATTACTTATTTTTAGAGGAGCCTTTTGTATTCTCATGTTTTTTTACTTTTTAAACTTGCGAAGATTTGAAAAATTAATTGAGATCACTTATTCCATCGATCCAATTTCATCAGCATATAAAAATACCCCTAATAAAAATAGAATTAAGGCAAAATTATTTTATTCATATGTCTACACGAATTACATATTCTGGGGTATAAAAATAGAATTAGAGAAATTACGTTTTGACTCACGGTCTTGCGCTTTATTGATAATTTTTCAATTTATAGTTGGTTTAGCTTGCTTGGCGTTTATAGCAAATTTTATTTTTACATAAAAGTAACTTAGTAGTG
>JAOQAL010000058.1 GCA_025963615.1 Chitinophagaceae bacterium
ATCGGACTGGCGGTAGAGAAATATGAACAATATAAATGCGACCAGAGTATCTATGTCGTAGGTGATGAACAGAATTATCATTTCAAAGTATTAAAGCTTATTTGTC
This sequence comes from Chitinophagaceae bacterium, assembly GCA_025963615.1. Classification (GTDB taxonomy): domain Bacteria; phylum Bacteroidota; class Bacteroidia; order Chitinophagales; family Chitinophagaceae; genus JAFDYH01. The sequence continues at coordinate 107 of JAOQAL010000058.1, forward strand.
AGAAATTGCAATTGCCCTCCGCGGATGGGATTTATCATCTCAGTTATGGTATGGTTGAATTGCCAGGCGGCCGGATGAAAACAAGAGAGGGTACGGTAGTAGATGCTGATGAAATAATAGATGAGATGATTAATGTAGCACGACAGAAAACAGAGGAGTTGGGTAAGGTAAAGGACTTTAGCAGTGAAGGACTCCATGAATTATTCGATACTATTGGTTTGGGTGCTTTGAAGTTTTTCCTGCTGCGCGTCGATCCTAAAAAGAAAATGCTTTTTAATCCTGAGGAATCTATAGACTTTCATGGATTTACGGGACCTTTTATTCAATTCACTCACGCCAGGTTGAAATCAATCCTGAGAAAAGAAAAAGCGTTGAGCCAGGAGCTCCGGGTTACCAGCCTGCTGCCTTCTGAAAAGGAAATCATTATTATACTGGAGCAGTTTCCTGTTATTATTGAACAGGCCGCTAATGAGTATAATCCATCTGCATTGGCTATATATGTTTATGAACTGTCAAAAAAGTTCAGTTCTTTTTTAACCGAATTTTCTGTCTTAAATGCGGAATCTGGAGAAAAGACACAACTGCGTCTCCAGCTCTGTGAAATGACGGCAAATATAATTGCCTCGGCCATGCATTTGCTGGGTATCCGGGTTCCAGAACGTATGTAGGATAAAGGTCCGTTACCAGGGTGTGTTGGGGTCAGAGGTGTAAAAACAAAAAGTGATCATAGATTGATCACTTTCGTATTTAGGCTAGTTTTGGTTGCGACGGGTTCAATGGATAACTTCAGTCTATGTCCTGCTGACTGACTAAAGTCCCATGTCCATTTTCTTCTGTTTATTGGAAGCCAGTGAAGGGTCCATTTCGATGGCCTTATCACAAAGCATGACACCCTTATCTTTTTCACCTTTTTTCTGATAGCACATGCCGATCATGTACAAGGCGGAGGCATTTGTTTTGTCATAGCCTAACACAGTATCAAAGTAATTCATAGCTTCTGTGTATTTGCCTTTATAATAATAGGCTTCGGCTACCATATTTAATATATTCAGATCACTAGGCCTTTTCTTAAGAAGCTCATTCAAAATTTTTACTCCCTCATCCAGGTTACCCACGTTCAGGTAAGCGATACCAAGATTTTCCATGTAGTCGTTATCTTTTGCATATCCCTTCTCTCCTGCTTCCAGCATATATTTCAGGGCATTTTTATCATCGTGTATTGCATAACAGATAAGCCCCAGCTCGTAAATCCAGCTACTTTTTGAGGGGTCAAGCTGAATCGCTTTCTGAAAATAAGAAATAGATTGTTTGTAGTTCATCATGTCTCCATAGCTGCGGGCTACCATATAGGGAATCTCTGCATTTTGAGGTTCTTCTTTTTCCGCTACGGCCAGGTATTGAATTGCGTCGCCATAATTTTCCCGTTCGTAATTTACCTTTCCGATAATATAATTGACTTTAGCGGCAGGTTCAACCTGTTTTAATTTCGTTGCGTAAAGAATGGCATCATCCTGCTGCTTCAGGTTGGCAGAAAGATTCATAAGCTGCCGGTAATTATTCGCTGAAGCATCACCCAATGCTACTAATTTTTTATAGGTTTCTCTCGCCTGGTTGTATTTACGTAAATCAAAATAGGCAACAGCCAATTCATTCATTGCCGTTTTATTGCCGGCATTGTACGTAACCGCTTTTTCAAAATTCTTCAGCGATTCCATCAGCCTGCCTGCCTGTTTTTCCTGTAAGCCTTTTTGTAAGAAGAGATCGGCACTGTCTGTTTGTGCAAAAGCAGCGGTAGCTGCAACCGTACAAAGAATGTACAGGGTACTACGGATCATAGGGTATTGTTTTAAAAAGGTGTCGGTTAGATGTCGCATCACAATCACTTTTGGTGATTAAATGTCAGTCAGCTATGCAATTTAGCCCAAGGTTTACCCAGTTACAAGGATTTGCGTATTAATACGGAAAAACAGAGTACTTTTTTCAGGTGCCGAATCCCGATTTTAAGTAATTATGCTGAAAATCAGCGTCTTATTGGGAGCCTGGAATTATTTCAATACGACAGCAGCCAGGGGGGGAATGTTGATGGTAAGCTTATAAAGGTTTTCTTCTTTACTAATCAACTCACATCTTATTTCAGGATTAAAGGTATCACCCGTACCCCAATATTTTTTGTTGTCGCTGTTAAAAAGCTCCTTCGTATAGGCTTTCCCGTTTGTATATACTTCGCGGTTATTTCTTACGACGGGAGTCATGTTCAGAATAATCAGCAATTCATCTTCCGGGTTAATACCTTTTCGTTTAAAAACGATCACCGCTTCACTTCGATGGCTAAGGTCAACCCATTCAAATCCATAAATCGAAAACTGGTTTTGATAAAGGGCGGGTTCGTTTTGTAAAAGCTTATTCAGATCCGCTACACAATTTTTCAATAAACGATGGGAATCAAATTGAAGCAAATGCCAATCAAGTTCTGATTTATAATTCCATTCGCTGGTTTGTCCGAATTCATCACCCATAAACAGCAATTTGGCACCCGGATGCATCCACATATAAGTATACATCAAACGTAGGTTGGCAAATTTCTGCCAGTCATCGCCCGGCATTTTATAGAGCATCGGACTTTTGCCATGCACTACTTCATCATGACTCAACGGGAGCATGAAATTCTCGTCATAGAAATACATCATGCTAAAGCAAAACTTATCCTGATGATGCTGACGGTGAACCGGATCAATTTTAAAATAGTCCAGCGTATCATGCATCCACCCCATCATCCATTTCATGCCAAAACCCAATCCATTTTTCCAGGTTGGTTGAGACACGCCGGGCCAATCCGTAGCCTCTTCTGCGATCGTTTGTACATCAGGAAAATCCCGGTAAATTGTTTCGTTGAGGTCTTTGATAAAAGCAATGGCTTCCAGATTGCCGTCACCGCCGTATTCATTGGGCTCCCATTGTCCCGTCTTCCGTGAATAATTTAGTTTCAGCATGGAAGAAACCGCATCCACCCGGATTCCATCAATATGGTATTTATCAAACCAAAACCTGGCGCTGCTGATCAAAAATGATTTTACCTCTCCCCGTTTATAATTAAAGATGTAACTGTTCCAGTCCGGATGAAAACCTTTACGCATATCCGCATATTCATAGGTATGCGTACCGTCAAACATAAACAAACCGTGAGCATCATACGGAAAATGAGAAGGCACCCAGTCCATGATAACACCGATCCCTACATCGTGGAAAGCATCAATCAATCTCATTAACCCCTGGGGATCTCCAAAACGCGAAGTAGCAGCAAAAAAACCAGTGCATTGATATCCCCAGCTGCCATCAAATGGATGTTCAGTTAAAGGCATGAATTCCACATGGGTAAATCCCATTTCTTTTACATAAGGCACCAATTGTTCCCGGATCTGATCATAGGTGCTATAGATTTCCTCGTCATTTTTGTCCGGACGAATCCAGCTTGTAAGGTGTACTTCGTAAACACTCCAGGGAGCATCCAGTGCATTCTTTTTCTTACGGTGCTTCATCCAGCCGGCATCCTTCCATTCATAAAACAAATCCCAGCTTATGGAGGCTGTTTTAGGTCTCTTCTCCCAAAAATTAGCCAGCGGATCTCCTTTATCTGTTTCTTTTCCTTCAAAACCTACAATATGATATTTATAAACCTCGCCCAGGTTGAAGGCAGGGATAAAACCTTCCCAGATACCGCTATTGTCCCAGCGCGGATTTAATTCATGTACATGATTGGTCCAGTCATTAAAATTTCCAATTACAGAAACGGACGTGGCATTGGGCGCCCAGACGCAGAAATACATGCCCCACACATTATTGACCTGTATTGAATGGGAACCGAATTGCTCATATAACCTGTAATGGGTACCCTGTTGAAAATTAGTGACATCTTCATTATTCAGCAACGAATAGTTCCATACCGGTTTGGTTGTATCTACAAAATGTGTTTCCTCGTATCTGTTTACATTTTCCATTGCAGTCAGTTTAAGTATGATTTCTCACTGTCAACAGGGTCCAACTATTTTCTTTTTCCAAAAAAAATTATGGAATTTGTTCCCGGCCGCATCTTCCTAGCTTAATTTAACAAAAGGCTTTAACGTAAAATTATATAAACGGTCGTTTAATTGTTAAAAGTTCTGTTGACATTTGAACAACTAAAACCCGATTGATTTCGTACCATCAATCAAAAACCTGAACCAACCTTACAACCATGAGAAAATTGAGTGCCGGCATCGCCTTGATGTTACTTTTTATAACCACCGCTTTTTCCCAATCCGCTTCTATTAAAGGTACGATAACTGATACCTCTGAAAAGAGAAATCTTTCTAATGCAGTTGTAACACTGCTTGATAAAAAGGATTCTCTACTTGTTAGATTTACACGCAGTGATAAAAATGGTTTTTTTAGTTTTAATAAAATAGACTCTGGCAATTACCTGATATGGATAACCTATCCAAAATTTGCCGATTTTGCTGATGATATAAAACTAAAGCCTTCCGGTAATTTAGACCTTGGCACGGTGGCCCTCACACTGAAAAGCGTGGTATTGCAGGAAGTGGTGGTAAGGTCCAATAATGCAATTCGTATGAAGGGCGATACCACCGAATTTACTGCAGATAGTTTTCATGTGAAAGAAGGCGCGACCGTAGAAGAGTTATTGAAAACCCTACCGGGTCTGCAGGTTGACAGTAAAGGGAAAATAACGGCCCAGGGAAAACAGGTGGATAAAGTACTCGTCGATGGGGAAGAGTTTTTTGGTGCAGACCCTACTATTGCCACGCAGAATATAGGAGCCAAAGCCGTGGATAAGGTACAGGTTTTCGATACAAAAACTGAACAGGATCAGTTAAAAGGAATCGGTGCTTCGGGTAATTCCAATAAGACTATTAATATTAAATTAAAAGACAGCGCTAAAAAAGGATACTTCGGAAAACTGGAAGCCGGAACCGATTTTGATAAATTAGTGAACGGAAAATTAATGTACAATAAATTCCAGGGTAACCAGAAAATTTCATTGTACGGCACCAAAAGCAATGTCTCCACAGGCAACCTCGGTTGGGAGGATAGAAATAAAATGGGTATTGAAGAAAATTATGAATACGATGAATTAAGCGGCATGTCGTATTTTTTTGGAGGTGGCGATGATGAATTTAACGACTGGAATCTAAAAGGAATTCCGGATGCACACACCGGCGGCGCATTATACAGTAATAAATGGAACGAAGAAAAGAATAAGATTAATCTTTCCTATTTGTATAACCGCCTTGGAACGACAAATACAACAACCAATATCTCTCAAACATTGCTGGAAGACACTACTTTCTTTAATAATTCAAGAACAAAAAGTAGCGGACTCAGCCAACAGCATACGGCTAACGGGAAATACGAATGGAAAATTGATTCATTGACTTCTATTAAATATACTGTTGCGGGCTCTTATAAGGAAAAAGATTTGTTCAGTACCAGCTCAAGTGAAGCCCTCAATGAAGAAAAAGATACGGTAAACGCCAACAACAGGACCAATGAATCGCATTCTATAAAAAAACAATTGGATAATCAATTAGTATATAAACAATTGTTTAAAAAGAAAAACAGGCAATTGATCACTACGTTACGATTTGGCCTGGTACAAGATGATCAGCGTGCAAACCTGAACTCTGCTACCCAATTCTATTCAAACGGATTGCGGGACTCATTAGATATAACAGATCAGCAAAAAATTAACACGAACAATTCAAGAGCATTGGGAGCGAAGATTACATACAATGAGCCCTTATCCGACGCCTGGAACCTGGTGACGGAATATAATTATAATAATAACCAGACTTCCTCTCACCGCAACACGTTTGAAAAAGGAGTATCAGGCAAGTACACAGATCTAAATCCATTATTCAGTAATAATTTTGACCTGACTGCTTTTTCAAATAATGGAACTGTTACGGCACGATATGTTGGTAAAAAATTGCGCGGTGTAATAGGTGCCGGAATTTCGGCTATCCAGTTAAATCTGAATAACACAGACCAGGGTACGAAATCAAAATATAATTTTACGGGGTTTACACCGCAGGCACAATTAGGGTATAAATTCAAAGCCCAAACCGGAGTGTCTTTTTCCTACCGGGGAAATACCGTACAGCCAACATTAAACCAGTTGCAACCCCTTCGCGATAACACGGATCCGCTTAGCATCTATGTTGGAAATCCCGGTCTGAAGGTTGGTTTCAATCATAACTTTAATCTAAACTTCAATGATTTTAAGCAGTTAAAGAGCCGGTATATGTATATAAGTATTGGCGCCAATTTATTGGATAATGCCATTACCAATCTTAGTATCACAGATTCATTCGGAAAAACAACCTACTTGCCGGTGAATGTAAAGGGAAATAATAACTGGTATTTATATGGCTTTTGGGTTTCGGGACAGGGTGATAAAACACTTAATCATGAAATACAACCGGAATTTAATGGCGGCCGCTCGGTAAATTATCTGAATGGCAGTGAAAATATAAATACCTATGCCAGCTTTGGAATCAATTATGCCGTACGGTATTCAGTGCAGGATAAATTTAATTTCAGAATTGGGCCATCAGCCAAAAGAAATATCTCAAAATCTTCCTTGCGGCCCGAAGCGAAAAATAACTACTGGACTTATGGAGGAAATGCGAATGGTTATATTATGCTTCCAGGTAAATTTGAATTGGAAACTGATATTGATGTAAGCCTTCAGCAAAAAACGAGCGCATTTAATAATCCCGTGAATATTACCGTTTGGAATGCGGAATTGAGCAGGAAATTCTTCAAAGAAAAGGCGTTAAAAATCGCCGTGGTTGCTCATGATATTTTAAACCAGAATATTGGATTTACCCGAACGATCAATAGTAATTTTATAAGCCAGCAGCAATATGACAAGTTAAGCAGGTATTTTCTTTTGACTGCTTCATGGACATTTAATAAAATGCCGGGGAAAAAATAAAAAATATGAAAAAACAATTCATAATCAGTCTCGTACTGGTTTTTACAATCAGCATGTCCCACTCGCAGCAAATTTTTATTGAGCAGGTTTCTGTTGACTACGCTAAAACCGTTTCGGTATGGCCATTGATGAAAGAAATGGAGCCAGAATGGTTTGAACGGCAAAAGGATTATTTCCCCAGAGAAACAATCAGTTATTTTAATTTTACGGGCGATACGGCAAAGTCGGTATACAAAAGAACCAAAGAGGCCGATGTACCACGGGGGTTGTGGTTCCGGCCGTTTGCGGATGAAAATGTTGTTTATAACGACTATACAAATAATACGACCATAACCCAAAAACCAATTTACGAAGAAACCTATCTTTTACAGGATAGTATGTTAAATATAAAATGGAAAATTTCCGCGGATACCCGTACTATCGCGGGTTTCAATTGCCGTAAAGCGATTGGATTTTTATTTGATACCGTGGCTGTTTTTGCATTTTATACCGATGAAATAATGATCAGCGGCGGCCCGGAAGGGATTCATGGATTACCCGGGATGATCCTGGGCATTGGGATACCGCGGCTTCATACAACCTGGTTTGCGACTAAAGTAAGTATCAGCGGTATCAATATGAAAACGGTGGTACCCGCTACCAAAGGAAAAAAGACGAATCGGGCCAGCATGTATTCTTCATTAAATAAAGCCATGAAAAACTGGGATCAATATGGGCAAAAAATGCTGCTGGCTGTTGTCATTTAGAACAGAAAGGGCATAAGGTCATCCTATTTCAACAATTCAACCACAAAACTTTCTTTCGGTTGTATTTCAAAATCATTTAATGATTTTATTGCCCCCGTAATTACATTCCTGGTTTTAGTAAAACCTTTTGTTCGCTGGCTGTAATAATTCCAGTCCGGTTTCCAGGTTTTACTTCCGGTATTGCTGATTACCATCACCGTTTGATTCGCATCATACCTGAAATAAACATATAGCCCTTCTTGCGGAACATACTGCATCAATTTACCCCTGGCAATAGCCGGCGATGTTTTACGGTAATTTGCTAACGCCGCGATATAATGGAAGGCTTCCTGCTCTTCGGTTGTTCTTCCTTCCGGGGTGAATTTATTTACCGGATCTTCTTTCCAACCACCGGGAAAATCTTTTCTTACTTCCGCATCAGTCGGATTTTTGAAATTCTTCATCAGTATTTCCGTGCCATAATATAATTGCGGGATTCCCCTTACCGTAAGCAGCCAGTTGATCGCCATTTTATATTTACTGAAGTCTTCGCCAATAACGGAGTATACCCGGTCGAGGTCATGATTATCAAGAAAAATACAATTGCGGGAAGGATCTTTATAAAGGATATCCTGTGCCAGGGTTGAATAGATCCGGTTGACTCCCGCGGACCAACCAGGAGCTTGATTTAATCCATCCAGGAAGGCATTACACAAAGGGAAATCGGTTATACCCGGACAGTTATGTTTAAACGGAACGTTTAAATTGTTTTGTGAAAAGTAAGCCGCATTTAGAGCAGCAGGTACTAATGTCTCACCAAAAACGGTAAGCTTTGGAAATTCTTTCGCCAAGACTTCATTTATTTTATTCAAAAATTCCCCATCACTATAAAAATAGGTGTCAATTCTCCACCCGTCAATTCCGAATTCTTCTGTGGCCCATATTGCATATTGAATTAAGAAGTTTGCAACATAAGGATTACGTTGATTGAGATCCGCGAGAAAAGGCGTGAACCAGCCATTGACTGATATGTTTCTGTCAATATCGGCCGCATAGGGATCCACGACGGGTTGTTCTTTATAGGAGGTATTGGTATACGAGGGCCATTGATTCACCCAGTCTTTCATGGGCATATCTTTTATGGACCAGTGATCCTGGCCCACATGATTGTATACCGCGTCCTGGATAAACTTTAATCCTTTGGCATGTGCTGCATCTACTAATTGTTTATAGGCTTTATTCCCACCCAATCTTTTATCAATATGATACTGATCCGTAAAAGCATAACCATGATAGGTGCTACGGGACTCGCCTCCTTCCATCGTTCTGGCCATATCATTTTCCACAACCGGTGTAGGCCATATGGCCGTAACGCCGAGTTCTTTTAAGTAATCCAAGTGATCCTCAATTCCTTTCAGATCGCCTCCATGCCTGTCAAAAGGATTGTTACGGTCATGCTGTGTATCACGCAGCTCAGCAAAAAAATCATTAGCGGGATCGCCATTGGCAAATCGATCAGGCATTAATAGATAAATAAAATCAGCTTGCGTGACGCCTTGTATTCTTGTTCTGCCATCCTCTTTGCTTTTAGCTTTCAGCACATATTCTGCGTCATGTTCGCCTTGATCACCTGTAAAGTGAATTTTTATTTTGCCTGGCTTTGTCATTGAACTGATTATTAAATCCAGGAAAACATAATTTTTATTTTCCACTTTATTTACTTTGATCAGTTTGACACCCGGGTAAGAAATAGTCACTGTATTACGGGCAACCTGATCGTCATGGACGATTAATTGCAAAGCCGTATTCTTCATACCCGTCCACCAATATGAAGGATAAAAAACCGGCTGAGCGGCTCCGACAGTATAAAAAGCAATGAAGGAAAAGAGAGAAACAAAATAAGATGACTTTTTCATGCCTGTTGTTTTTCTTTTAAGGTAAAGACGGAAAGCATGGCTGCAATAAACATGGAACAACCTCCCAGCACGATCGTGAATATGGCATTGCCGCCGAAAAGATGTTTGGTAAACATTCCCAATAAGGTAGCGGCGAGTATTTGTGGCAGTACAATGAAGAAATTGAAAATGCCCATGTATATGCCCATTTTTTTTTGAGGTAACGCTTTTGTAAGCATCGCATAAGGCATCGCCAGGATACTTGACCATGCAAATCCTACGCCCGCCATACTGATGATGAGATAATTTTCATTATTAAAAAGATAAAAGGAGATCAATCCCAGGCCACCCGCAGCCAGGGCAATAGCATGGGCAGCGGCACGGGAGAGAGTTTTAGCCAATAGCGGCAAAAGGAAGGCGAATAGCGCTGCAAAACCATTGTACCAGGCAAATAACACTCCTACCCAGTTGCCGATCCGGTTGTATTCGCCGGATGCAGCATCGGTAGTATGGTATAGATGTTGCGCCAGGGCCGGAGTAGAATTAATCCACATGGCAAATAAGGCAAACCAACTGAAGAACTGTACCACGGCCAGTTTCTTCATGACAGGCGGTAAAAAATTAAGGTCATCCATGACTTCCACAAAGCCATTTTTTGATTCTCTTTTTACGAATAGCCCTGCCACCAGTTGAAATAAACCAAAGACAAAAATGCCGCCTGTTAAAACATACAGTTCTTTTTCCAATGGGTTTTTGGCGGATTCATTATAAATGAAAAGTAACACGGATAAAAAAACCCCGGCTGCTCCCCATCCGCCTCCTTTTTTAATAAAAGCAGCAGCAGGTGTTTTGATGTGAACATGAAGTAACGGTTCATCCTCAATCAAACCAAATGATTTCAATTCCGCAGGAGAATATTCCTGTGTTGTAAAAACGGTGTAAGTAACTGCAGCAAGAAATGTAACAGCACCAATATAAAAGGAGAATTTAACGGAATCAGGAATTATTCCCGGAGCAGCCTCCGTGGCGACCCCGAACCTTGTTAATGCATACGGTAAGATAGAAGAAATAACAGCGCCAACCCCTATAAAAAAACTCTGCATGGCAAAGCCCGTTGTACGTTGCTCATCCGGCAACATATCACCAACAAAAGCCCTGAAAGGTTCCATCGAAATATTAATAGAGGCATCGAGCAGCCATAACAGTACCGCCGCCATCCAAAGGGCATAAACATTAGGGAATACAAATAAAGCCAGTGAGGCAAGTACCGCACCGGCCATAAAATAAGGCCGTCTTCTCCCCCATTTTCCCATCCATGTTTTATCACTGAAGTGGCCAATGACCGGTTGCACGATTAAACCGGTGAGCGGCGCTGCTATCCATAAAATCGGGATGTCTTCAATTTTGGCCCCTAAGGTCTGAAATATGCGGCTTGTATTTGCATTCTGCAATCCAAAGGCAAACTGTATTCCAAAGAAACCAACACTCATATTAATGATGTGGCGGATAGTAAGAGGCGGTTTGGTAATAAGAGTGGAAGCAAGCATGGCAATCGTTAATTTAGCGGCGTAATGTTAAGGGAAGATAGGAAGAATATGTAAAATCTACAGGACCTGTGATTTTCCGTTGAATGATTACCGGTATGGAGGAAACAGGTTGCTGTGAACAAATAATGAACAAATTTTAAGAAGCCGGACGCCTTATGAAAGGCCGGGTGCTATTTTTACACTTTGCAGTTCGACCCGGAAAATAAAGTATAAAACGCTTTGCGCAGGGTAAGTTGGGAAGAGACTATCGGCTGA
>JAOQAL010000755.1 GCA_025963615.1 Chitinophagaceae bacterium
CATACCACCAGGGTTCCTCCGTCCAATGTTAGCGTGTTCATGGTTAGCGCGCTGCCATAATACCATTTGGTAGTTCCTCCGCCCACTACCTCAGCTTCCACAACCAATGGCTCGGTGCCAGTGCAGGCAGGAGGTGGTAAAGAAGAAAGACATTGTGAAAAGCTGGACAATGAAAGAAAGAATAATAAAAGAAACGAACTAAGAGTGATTTTCAGCATAGGGTGACTTTTGTGGTTAAAATCACCGGCAAATCCTTTGCGTCAAAAAAATTTGAACATGGATTGCCCTTTACCGGGTTCATGGTTTTTCAAATTGATGTCCAGCGTTAAGGCTTGTATACCGGCTGATTTTGTATTGGATGTTTACTAACCTAAATTATAATTTGAATATCCCCGATGCAACCATAATTGCAGCAAGTGGATGAAATGCTGCACGAACGGTCAGTAAACCCGTATGAACGAACCAACAGGAGTTCATTTCCGATCGGATGGAACACGGAACTGAAGGACCGTTATGGATTATTCCAAGTTTATGAATGTATAAAAGTCTTTTTTTGATGAACTATATGCAATATTGGTGCAGGGTCTTCGATCTGTATTATTCTGTTATGGTTGTGGAGAGATTGCAATCCTAGTGGGTCCGCTATCGTTGATGAACTGTACTTTTATTTTCCCAGCCAGGCTTTAAAGCCACTCGCTCTTTTCCTGCTTACAATAACGTCTTTACCGGCAGCAGGAGAGAGATATAGTTTCAACCGGTTGCCAAAATAAGGATGAATCTCTTTAACTGCTGGTATTGAAATAATAAATGACCTATTGATACGAAAGAAGCGGGTGGGCAGGAGCATCTTCTCGAGTTGTTCTACGCGGTATTCCTGTAAAAATTTCTGATTGTCGAATGTTCTGAAAAAAATGAACCGTTCCTGTGAGAAAAAATAGGCTACCTGGTCAACAGGCACTGACAAAAGCTTTTGTCCCTGTTTAACAAGAAATCTTTCTTTATATATACCCGATGTAGGAAATTTATCAGGCTCATAATGAACAGGATCTTCCCCTTCATCTGTTCCATTGATATCATTTAAAAAATGACGGATGGTCTTATAACGGAAAGCCCGCAAATTAAGTTCTTCGGTGCCCCTCGAAAAAGTAATAGTTGCTTTAATTTCTCTTCCTGCCGTTTTCTCCACTTCCGTCCTGATTTCACTATTGGCGAGAATAATATCCGGTATCGTATTCCTGTTAAGCCATTCCGCCGCAGTAAACACGTTGTCGGTAATTCCAACAACCCGGATAGATTCGTCTATCCCGAACAACAATTCCTTTATTTTTTGCGCTACGATCTTTTCTTGTTCTATCACGAGTACATTCATATTGCCCGGTTATTCTTTGGGCAGCAAATTTCAAAATAATTATCCAACTGCAAAGGCTGACAAGTATCAATTGCCTAAAGAGACGAATGAATTGCCTGTTGCTTTAAAGATTAGTTACCTGATCAATGAAGAAAAAAAATCTCATTCCCAACCCTGTGTGCATTGGTGTCCTGGTGTCCGTGGTTCAAAACAGGTGAGTAGAATGACTATTGTTTGAACCACCTGGGAGAAATCATAGGAGGCGACTGGGACAACACATGAAGGAATGACAAGAGCAAAAAACTATGTGCTCTATCTGACTAGGTGGTTTTTTTGAACCACAAGGATATCCGAACTGCGATGCTTCGATACCAAATAGAATTGTTGCAACGGGTAATTACAAGCCATGCACCAAAAACTATTTCCAGGTTCCCCAATCAATATTCACTTCAATATCTGGATGAATACTTTTTATAACAGGACAGGTTTCTGCTGTATTTTTCAGTATAGCTTTTGTTTTTTCATCAATATCCGATAGCTTTCCAGGGATATGAAATGTTAAATTTATGCCGCTCACCCTCCTGGGATCCGCTTTCATAATCTTTAAAACATCAATTTTTACGTCATCCAGGTCAAACCCCATGGTCCTTGCCTTGATACCCATCACCGTTATCATACAGGTGCCCAGCGAGGTTGCCAGCAGATCTGTGGGGGAGAAGCGTTCTCCCTTGCCATTATTATCGACCGGTGCGTCCGTTTCAAAATTGTTTCCGCTTTTCAGGTGGGTGCAGACGGTACGAAGTCCTCCGTTATAAACTACAGTTGATGTCATTATATATATTTTTGCCCTAAATTTACGTTACTAAACACAAACAGGATCCCAGTGAAGAAACTACTCTTTCTTACTACGATATTAATGATTACGATTAGCGCGTTTGCCCAGGATTCTACGGGAACCAGGAAATCATCAAAACAGGAAAAGCGCCAGGAGCGCCGGCAAAAAATTAATACGATGATCCGCCAGGATGAAGAAGGTGTCATGGCTTATCATAAGCAAAATATTTTTGGCATCCAGTTACGCTCCTTAGGTTATGGCCTGTTATATGAAATCGGGCGTACGAAAACCACCCGCAAAACAACCACCTATAGTGTTGAATTATCCGAAATAAAAAGTCAGAAAGAAGAAAAACTTCCCACGGGTGGCTTTTTCATTGGCAATCGCTATATCTACGGAAAAATCAATAACTTTTATCAGTTTAAATTAGGCATCGGCCAGCAATATATTTTAGGTGAGAAAGGAAATAAAAACGGGGTTTCAGTTTCTGCAGTTTATGGAGGAGGTTTGTCGCTGGGATTTCTGCGGCCTTATTATCTGCAGGTACAAGATGCCTCCGGAAATCAGGTAACCATTAAATATAGCCAGCAGGATAGTGCATTATTTACAGGAAACAGCATCCTGGCAGGAGGAGGGCTCGGTAAAGGCTGGGGAGAGTTGAAGCTCCGACCCGGTGCCTATGGCAAAGCAGGACTCCGGTTTGATTATGGACGTTTCAATGAAATGGTGTCGGCTATTGAAGTAGGTGTCAGCGTGGACGCTTATCTTAAAAAAATCCCAATCATGCTTTTCCAGAAAGAAAAGCAACTCTTCTTCCAGGGATATATAGCGCTGGAGTTTGGCAGGCGGAAATAACCTGGGTCAATATCCCCTGTTGAAAGGTATGGCGTCATTTCAAATTTCGGTTATCCTGGAATCCAGAACCGGGAGTTTGCAAATTTTCTATAGTTTATTCAGGATCTGAAGGAGAAATTCGTTCCCAGTTAAATCATTCCGGGCTCATGATGGCAGTATGGGTTTCGCTTTAGTTAAACATGCCGGATATTCAACAGTCAACTCACAACTGCTTTTTCTCGTATTTTTGAGAAATAATTTTATAACACGGACAGAATGCTTTCCGCTTCTGTTCCGCTTTTGAAGGACAATCATCGTTCAGAACTTTATTGGACCCTGATTGTTAATTAATACATGTGAATATTTCAACCATGATTGAACTTCCCGTAGTTTCCATCAGTGAAAAAGAAACCCGTGTAAAAAAACCGGATTGGCTCCGGGTGAAACTGCCTATTGGCGAAAGTTATAAGCATGTGCGCACCCTGGTAGATAACCACAAACTTCATACTATTTGCGAAAGCGGCAATTGTCCTAATATGGGTGAATGCTGGGGAGCGGGGACCGCTACATTTATGATTCTGGGTAATACCTGCACCCGCAGTTGTGGTTTTTGCGCAGTGGCCACAGGCCGTCCGGATGCGGTCGACTGGGACGAACCCCAACGGGTAGCCGAAGCTATCCATTTGATGAAAGTTAAACATGCCGTTATTACTTCTGTTGACCGTGACGAGCTTAAAGATGGAGGTTCCGTGATATGGTTCAATACGATCAAAGCTGTAAAGAATTTAAATCCTGGTACAACGCTCGAAACATTGATTCCTGATTTTAAAGGAGAGAAGGAAAATATACAACGGGTTATTGAAGCTTCGCCGGAAGTTGTTTCGCATAATATTGAAACCGTAGAAAGATTAACCCGCCAGGTGCGGATCCAGGCTAAGTACTGGCGCAGTATGGAAGTAATAAAAACATTGAAGGCCGGTGGCATGCGCACTAAAAGCGGAATTATGCTGGGATTAGGAGAAACAAAAGAAGAAGTCATTCAGACCATGACGGACCTCTGTAACAGCGGTTGTGATGTCATTACAATCGGGCAATACCTGCAACCAACAAAGAAACATTTAGCCGTTCACCGTTTTGTCCATCCGGACGAATTTGCTGAATACCGTGAAATCGGTTATAACCTTGGCCTGGATTATGTGGAAAGCGGCCCCTTAGTCCGTTCATCTTACCATAGCGAACGACATGTATTTCCTGGCCTGGGAAAATTGGAATGGGAGAAAAGCAAAACAGGGAATTTGACCCGTTGACTGAATCAAACGGGCCGTTCTATTTAATCATCAGCTTTCTGTTTTCATTTACCTGATCGCCGGTAACCTGCAATATATACAAACCGGAAGGGGTAGCCGCAGGTCTTTCCATGGTAACAGACATGGAGCCACCCGGGTGCTGTATAATTTTATTCATGATTTGCTGACCATTACTGCTGCTGAGCTTTACGACATAACTGCCCTTTGTATAATTATTGAACTGCATTGTAAACTGACTAGCGGCTACCGGATTGGGATACACGCTAATATAGTTACCATGCCCCCCAGTCGGTTCTATTTTCACAATGGCACTATAGCTATAAGAGCCGTCCAGCTGGAGCGCTTTTATGCGGTAAAAATTGGTTCCGTTAAGCAGGTGTTCATCGATCATAGTATAATACTGCTCCTGGCCGTCATTAGCTTTTGGGAAAACGCTGTAAATAGTATTAAATGAAGTGCCATTGCCAGATCTTTCTACTTCATACCGCTGCAGATCTTTTTCAGTAAGATTCGTCCAGTCAATCCTGTCGCCGGTATTTACCCTGAAAGCCTTTATAGCACTGAGTTTGACCGGGAGTGGATTTGTTATGGCACTGGTACTGCCCAACGTAAACGGACTGAAAGAAGAGACATTATTCCATGTTACAGTTCCCGCTGCCCCATTGCCTGTAAAGCCGCCATTGTTCCCATACGCATTCCAGTCCGTGCCATTAAAATGAGTCACGACCAATGACGAAAGACTGGTTACATAGGCAGCTGCATTGCAGGGGCTGATGCCACTCCAGGAGAGTGTAACGTTCACATTGGAACTGCCTGTTGTGCGATCCAGCATCCAGTATTCACAAGCGCTTATATGATATAATCCCGCTGCTGTAATTGGTCCAAGTGCCGTGGCGCTGTTTCTTCTATATTCTGCCGTAAAAGCATCTGTTGTATTTGATGGTGCTGAAATAGCACAGGGCATATAGCCAACATTCGATTTCCCGACAGGAAAAGTAAAGGCATTGTTACCGGTTTTGACAACTTTTACATTTACAAAGGATGCGTTTCCGGCGCCGACGGCTGTAGCATTATTATTAAATATAAGCTTGTTGGATGTTACAGAATTCACAATGCCATCAGTGAAAGTACAGGAATTGCTTACCGCCGCATCGATACCGTTTAAAATAATATCGCCAGCCCCATTATTGGCGGTATTATTAAATACCAGGTTATAAAAAGTTGCTGTTGAT
>JAOQAL010000097.1 GCA_025963615.1 Chitinophagaceae bacterium
AAGAGCGGTATTGGTAATGAACCGGCCCTGGTTCTCTGCTTCGGCAAAATGATACTATTGCAGGGTGGGCCCGATGGTTAACGTCGTTGTCTTTCCTGAACGCCAACGCAGGGCGGGCTCAACATCATAAAGTGAGAACCTGGTACGATAGTATTTTTTATAATTCCCGGTTTTATTAAATGTTGTGGCATTTCCTATACCAAAAAAGTTTTGTGTATTGTCGGGTGCCTGGGCCTTCGCGCCAATCATAAAATCTGTTTTGCCAAAAACATGCAGCCAATCCGCCCTGTATTTAATTTTAAATGCGCCGGTAGCAAAGGCAAATGAAGCGAGCAATTGCTGCGTGTTGGCATACGGTTTTTTGCGAAAGCCCCGTTGCTGCACGTGTTTGAATCCACCGCCAAGCATAAGTCCATCGTCGAGATTAAAACCGCCGGTAATTAACGGCATCGTGATATTATATAAATTAACCGGAACAAAGGCCGTATGGGCACTATCATTTGAGAGATGTTTCCGTAACATTTTGGTATCCCCAGAGTAGGCAGCACTGCTATCTTTGTCATAGAGTTTGATTTTCTTTTTGGCTTTTTCTATGTGATACGCTTTTTCACCATCACCGCCGATTATTCGTAACCGTATGGACGAATTCCTATTATTCACTATCACACTGTCTTTCCCATCACCAATGTATATTCTTATTTCCTTTGTCAACGCAGGGTCGTATGTTTTGTCCATCAGCTTATCTTTTACGACACCTTCTTTATTTATTCTCCGGATGGTCACGGCGAGCGCATTGCCAGGGGCATCATTTATCTCTACCAATTCATTTTTATCGCTTGTATGAATATCCACGATCCTGTTAATAAAACGATAATACCCATCCATAGCCGCGGGAATATTGTTCCGTCGCTGCTTAAGTTTTTCCAATAATTCATCATGACGCAGGTTGTATGCTGCCACGGGCAGTCTTTGCAAACCCGCTTCCAGTACCTCATCTGTTACCTCTTTGACAAATTCATCGGCAATTTTCATCCATTGTTCATAACTGAATTGTGATTCAGGCCGTGCATTTAAAAAATTTGATTTAATTAATGAATAACGAACGTCGCTTATTTTGCCATCAAAGTTTTGCAGTGTAGGCAATATCCAGGGACGGGATGCCATACCGGGCAACAGACCCTGGGTGACATGCAATACCTGGTCGCGGTCACGGGGTACTGCGATATATACTCTCTCTTTTTCATCTGCATCACTTTTCCAGCGCCATTGATCGGGATGCCTGTCCCAGTCCCCTAACAACATATCCAGCATTCTTGCCCGCAAAAATTCCTTTGACTTAAAACTATTCTCATTGTCTTTATCCAGGCTTTTAATCATTTTAAAGCTATTGTCTGATGCGCCCAACGGCTCTCTTTCCTCCAGCAAACACAATGTATTTGCAAAAAGGCGGTTGTAGATTCCCAGTGCCGTATCGGCTGCGATCACACCAATAACAGGATTGGAATGCGGTACCCTGACGGCCTCCGCAATGGGCGGTACGATCAATGCGGAATAAGGATGTTGGGCACTTATGGCATCATCCAGGAAATCTCTTGCAAAAGTCTGGCGTAACTCTTCCGGTAACAGCGGATCTGGATTTTTATTTACACTTCGTATCACCCATTCTTTTCCCGTTGTATCCGCAAGACGCAATGAAATAGATTGCATGCCGCCACCCCGTTCCAGCGGAGTAAGACCGCCTTTAATTTCAGAAATGCGTATAACAGGAACATATGTCTTCGCACTCCATTCGCTGCGGTAATTTTCACCAAATATTTTCCGATGCAATTTCCCTGCATTAGCATAACGGGCACTGGCCTGAACCAGGATGCTGTCGGTATTAATAGCAGGAGCTTTTATGGAATCCATGAGAAACTGAATGTCTTTATAGGGTTGCGTATAAGTAAATGCATGGGTTGGCTCCTTGCCGTGATAGGTATAAAAAGTAATGCGGGTATCATTTCCTGCGAGTAAATCAACTGTAACAAAACCCTGCGTGGCATCTGCGAATAAAGAATGCTTTCCTTTTCTGGCAAAGGTCTGTTTGGCCCCGGCACCACTTACTATTTGTACCTGGTTATCTTTTATAAATTGCAAGCCGTGTTCATGACCACCAACATGAATAACATTGGGAAAACCTTCAACAACATGATCAATTTGTTTTACCATATTTCTGTAAAGTGGATGCTTGAGATCTTCCGGGCTGCTGAATACCGTACTGCGCAATAAGGGATATAACGAACCAATAACAGGCAAGGGGATGAAGAGATTCTTATTCTTTGCGGTCATTGGAAAAACGTGCTCCTTCAATGAATAATGGCCGCCATGTACGCCCTGCGATTGAAAAGGGTGATGCGAAGCCAGTAGTATTACCTTGTACCGGTTTTTATATAACAAGGCTTCCATTTTATCAAGCACCTCTTTCTCCGTATTGCAATCGCAATCAGCATCCGCGTTTTCTTTGCTGTAAGGGAACAGCCACCATTCACTATCAAACGCAATAATGGTCAGGCTGTCTGAAACATTTATTTCTACGGGTCCGGGGCAGCCATTAGCGGGTACCAACTGTAACAGGGAATCCTTTTGTGCATTTAAATAATTCCATTGTTCTTTTATTTTTGAAAGGCCTTGTTTGCCCATCCGGTCCCAATCGTGATTGCCCGGGATAAAATATACCGGAGCGCCTTTACTGCGCATGGGCACAAACTGTGATTGCAGTATTTTCTTTGTCGTTTCTTCTTCGACAGATCCCGGCAATCCCATTCCATGAGGATAAACATTATCACCCAGGTACATCACGGTTGTTTTGCCTGCGATGATATGTTTTGCCGCATCGGGAATGATTGTTTGCTGTTTGGGATTAATTTCCCCCGCATCGCCAATAAAAATAATACGATAACGGACCGAATCCTGCGAAAAACTGGTAACTGACGCTATAAAGAAGAAAGCAAGAAATGGTATATTTTTTATCATATACTTAAACATTTTGAACGTGATAGGATATGAAAAAACTTACTTCTTGTGATAAATAAATTTCAAT
>JAOQAL010000104.1 GCA_025963615.1 Chitinophagaceae bacterium
AAGTTCAATATATCTTGCAGATGGTGTAGGCGGGATAGTGGCTATTTTTTTAGTGAAGTTTACACACAAGATTCAGGATACAGATGATCGTCTTTGGTTGGTTGTAGGAGATATACCGAGTGCATACTTGGTCGTCGAGTCCAACGATACTCCCGCAAAGGTCTTAGAAGAATATTGCCAATTGATGGAGGAATGGATATCGGCAGTGGAAATATCCGGAGATCTGCAAGGTGTATATCCGGTTGATGCCGCACCAACAATCGCTAATGCGGAACAGCTAAAAGAACGAGTCTATCTGTTACGGAAAGAGATTGTATTAAATAGTAATTAAGAAATTTAAATCGAAAGCTGGGGTCAGTGTAGAATTTAAATGTTAATCAATTCTTTTTAATTGAAAAATAGTTTCCAAGCCCATCACTGATGGGCTTTTTATGCATTCTGTTTTTAGTTTCCCGTAACTGAATCCGCAAAAAGCACGTTTGGCATTGTGCTTGAGAATCAGGCTTTCCAGCACCGCCTTGGCTCTTCCTCATCAAATTTATTCCAGTACGATGGTGATGCACTGGTAGCTGAATACAGTGGTTCCACTGTGCTGCGTCGCTACGTTCACGGCTCCCGTACGGATGAACCTTTTGTCTGGTACGAAGGCAGTGCCGTGACCCTGGCCAACCGTCGTTACCTGCATGCGGATAATCAGGGTTCTATTGTCGCGGTGAGCGACAGCAACGCCAACCCGCTGTATGTAATAGCTATGATACCTAAGGTATTCCTGCTGCCAGTAATCAGGGCCGCTTCTCCTATACGGGGCAAATACAAATTCCCGAATTGGGTTTGTATTACTACAAGGCGCGGATATACTCGCCGGTGCTGGGCAGGTTTTTGCAAACGGATCCGATTGGGTATCAGGATCAAATGAATCTTTATACGTATGTGGGAGATGATCCTTGCAATAAAACGGATCCGAGTGGGACTAGTGTGGTGGCGCCGCTTATATTTATAGGGATTGTTGTAGGAGCGATTTATATGTCTACGGATTCTGCTGATAAAGGTATGAATGCTACTGTGAATGAATACAACGATAAAATGGAAGCTGAAATTAACGGAGTAGAATATGTTCCGCCGCCAGGACCAAGTGGAGCAGACTTATTAAAAGCTAGTACATTATTTGCAAAAATTGGAACTGAGGCACCAAAAGGAATACCAAAAGATACAAAAACTGCTGTTGTTCAAGCTGCAACAAAACTGTTAAAAGCAAGTAAAGGTGGTGAAGATAAAAAGGAAAACCAAAAGGAAAATAAGGATGCGACGAATAAAAATACAAAGAGCGAGAGAGAACGTGCAGTTAGAGAGAAAGAGCAAGTTAGAATCCGTAATAGAAATGGTGGGGCACATTGTGATTAGTATTCGAGGGATAATATGAAGAAGATATTGCTTGTTTGTGGATTAACATTTTTGTTAATAGTTGCGTTTGGTTTTTTTGCTAATTCGCGTATTAATAATATGTTAGAAATTTATCAGAATGGAGAAGCGCGTGCTCATAACACGATGCAAATTAAGATTGAAGAAATTAGGTCTGGAAAATCTGAACTGAGTAATGATCAAATTGCTGGGCTGTTACAAATACAGCTAGAGTACAAGCCTGAACATATGTTGATAGATTATTTATATAAATATTTAATTATTTTCTTATTTATATCTTGTTTGATTTCAACGTTGCTATTGTTTTTGGATGCTTATTATAAAATTAAAATTAATAAGATTCCGAAACAAACCAATAACAACTAGGGGTCAGGTTAAATAAAATAACCTCCAGCATGAAAGTGCTGGGGGTTTAGTTTTTTAGCGACTGATTTATTTAGTTGCCGGAATAAAACGGGTCGAAGTGAATTATTTTTGATCGCTCCTTTTAAAAAATAAAAAGAACAATCGCTAAGCCTGGCACAAAAATGTGCTGGGCTTTTCCCTTTCTTTATTGAAATTCAGAAAGGTAAAGATGCGTTAAAAGGATGTTTTAACACCCGAGGCCCGTGTACAGCTTCACGATATTGCTAATAGCGCATTTTTAGAGTAAATAAAATGAAAGATAATATAGCGAATCAAGCATATACAGAGCTAATGATAAGTTGCCAGTCAAAGGGATGCGTTGAAGACTTTACTGCAAGTGTTGAGCAGTGTGCTCGTGAGCCCATAGAAGAATGGGCGTTATACATGGCAGCAGAGGCAAGAAAAGCTGGATGGGAGTCTAATGAAAAAGGAAAGGTTTTTTGTCCTGCTCATTCTCCGAAAATTCTGGAGTCAAAGTAAATTTTGATCGATTTTTTTATAAAATAGAAACAATTGCTAGCCCTTAGAATGAAAGTGCTGGGGCTTAGTTTTTAGCGGCTGTTTTATTTTGCCAACGTAGTCGCTAGCTTACAGATAACATCTACTAATCGGGGTCAGTTTATTTTTTTATTAGAAAATTTTAAGCTCATCCATGCGATGGGATTTTTTGAATGGCAAGTTTCTTATTTTCTGTGACTGAATTTTAGGAAAAATTAAATTCAATATGTCTTAAAATAAAAAACACTCAGTTGGTTTTTGGTGGTTGCAGTTGTTATATATTGCTTTTGGATAATTATCATTATGGAAAAATATTTTATGAAA
>JAOQAL010000126.1 GCA_025963615.1 Chitinophagaceae bacterium
TGGGAAAATTCATCAATGCAGGTCAAACCTGCATCGCTCCTGACTACCTGTTGGTGCACGAGAAGGTGAAAGACAGGCTGATTGAAAAAATAAAAACACAAATTGAAAAATTTTATGGCGCCGATGCCAGAGCCAGTGATGATTACGGTAAAATAATCAATGAGAGAAGGTTTGATAAACTGGTGAGTTATTTATCGCAGGGAACTATACTGACTGGCGGGCAATATGATAAATCGAAATTGTTTATTGCTCCCACAGTTATGGGTGATGTATCGATGGGATCATCGTTAATGCAGGAAGAGATTTTTGGCCCGCTATTACCTGTTCATAGTTTTAGTAATATGGATGAGGCTGTTGCTATCGTACAGCAAAATGCAAATCCTTTGGCGTTTTATCTTTTTACCGGGAACAAAAAGAAAGAAGAGGAATGGATCCGGCGGGTACCGTTTGGCGGTGGCTGTGTCAATAATACGGTATGGCACTTCACTAACCATCACATACCTTTTGGCGGTGTTGGCAACAGTGGCCTTGGCGCCTATCATGGAAATTATACTTTCGAAACATTCAGTCGGGCAAAACCAGTACTTAAAACACCTGTCTGGTTTGACCCGTCTGTTAAGTATCCCCCTTTTAAAGGAAAGTTGAAATTGTTTAAATGGATCATACGGTGAGCCGGGACCGGGCATTCAGGAGCGACTAAATAAAGAGATATTCACATGAGTATAAAGCAAACTGGGCAAAGATTTAAAAGGAAAAATGGCTTTAAAGCTAGCCGAAGGCCTATATGACCACCATTCATTTTTAAATCCTCGTTGAGCTTTCGGATATTTAATAAGCTTTTGGTTGCTTTTTCTTTTTGTTTGGCAAAGGCAACTTCCTTAATTATCAGCAATTTCTTTATCTTACTTTTTTTTGTGGAAAAAAAAGTAGTCCCGATAGTTACCGGGATCTGCGACAAAAAATGTCCCGATGACTATCGGGAAAAACGATAACACCGCGTTTTCCGGACGGTTCCCTGATGGAGCTTTTGTGCTACTGTGACCTCAGCAGTTTATCGCTATTCCCTTGACAGCACACAACCAACCTGTATCAAAATTAACTACGCCTATGCGATATACTATGCGAAGCAGTAAACTAAAAAAGCTTATTCTTGTTTTATTATTACTCCTGGCCGTTTTTTGGGGCTATGTTGAAATTATAAACCTGAATTCAAGAAATATGACTATCCGGCAAAAAATATTGAAGGCCGTTTATCCCGTATTTACCTGGCTTGCCAGAAGCGGAGATAAGAATAAAGACGAGCTTTCCAATGAAACTGCAAAACCCCAGGTATCATTTTATACCTTGAAAGGCATATTAAATAATGGAAAGGAAATTGAGTTTAGTTCATTGAGAGGAAAAAAAATATTACTTGTGAATACCGCTTCAGATTGTGGCTATACACCCCAGTATACTGAATTACAAAAATTATATGAACAGTACCAGGATAAAATTGTGATAGCGGGATTTCCAGCCAATGACTTCAAAGACCAGGAAAAAGGAAGCGATGAAGAAATAGCGAAGTTTTGCAAACTGAATTTTGGAGTCAGCTTTCCATTAATGAAAAAAACCGTGGTGATAAAAGCGAACGGGCAGAACAGTGTATTTAAATGGCTGACCGATTCCACACAAAACGGATGGAATAATAAAGCCCCTTCCTGGAATTTCAGCAAATACCTGGTCAACGAAGAAGGGGTCCTAGTTAATTATTTTGGCCCTGCCATTTCGCCGTTGAGCGAGGAAGTATTGAAGGCGATAAAAAAATAAAAGCTATTGCGCCGTTTACCAAGCTGAGATTGAGCAATATTCCCTGGCAGAAAAACAGGGAGGTTTATAAGCAATGTGTATGCATTGATATGACCCCCGGGCCTGAAGAATATGGAACTTCACAGGTTCCGGAAAGTGATGCAGAATTTTATTAGATTCCGTTATATAGAAATCGCATTGATCCTTGCTGTTGCCGGCTTATTTATTTATTCCAGGAGTCCTGCTGACCAGATATTCTGGAAAGGATTTGGGATTACCCTTGCTATCTTCGCCCTGATCGGACTAACCGCGGACTATTTTGCGGAAAAGCGGGGGCATATTTATCAGGAAGGACTGGAATCTTTTGTTTCCAAAAAATAAGAAGCATGAATTATAATGATATTACCGGGACAATTGGTGTTGGCCTGATCTTACTGGCTTATTTCTGTACTACATTCGGGTTATTAAAGAATAACAGTAAACTATTTTTTACATTAAATATGGTGGGAGCTGGTATTGCCTGTTATGCTTCCTTGCTGATCAATTACTGGCCCTTTGTAATATTGGAAGGGGTCTGGTTCCTGGTTTCATTATTCGGCCTGCTTAAAATAATGCGATGAAAATCTATGTTTACCGTCTGCACCGAGGAAATAAATGAAATCTTTTACTGCTCTTTATATTATTCAACCCGTTTTGCGGGTTGTTGAACCTGTTTGCAACAACGACCCCGGTTTACAACCGGGGCTATTCATATTTAAGCCCTTCGGGCTAAGAAAGCAATAGTCTTCTGCACCGAGAAAATAAATGAAATCTTTTATTGCTCTTTATATTATTCAACCCGCTTTGCGGGTTGTTGAACCTATTTGCAACAACGACCCCGGTTTACAACCGGGGCTATTCAGATTTAAGCCCTTCGGGCTAAGAAAACAATAGTCCTCTGCACCGAGAAAATAAATGAAATCTTTTTTATTGCTCTTTATATTATTCAACCCGTTTTGCGGGTTGTTGAACCTGTTTGCAACAACGACCCCGGTTTACAACCGGGGCTATTCATATTTAAGCCCTTCGGGCTAAGAA
>JAOQAL010000156.1 GCA_025963615.1 Chitinophagaceae bacterium
GCCGGGAAAATGTGGGATATGTTTTACCAAACATTATTTAATTCTCCCTTTTATCAAAATTATTCCCGTATCTTTCTTGAGAAAAAATTTGAACCATCGGCCTTCACTGCCAAACTGGGATTAAAAGACCTGAACCTGGTGCTGCGGCAAGCCGCCGCTGTCAATCAGCCAATGCCATTGGCCCGGTTGCTTCAAACAAACATGCAGCAATTAGTAGCCAGTGGCAAAGACCAGATAGACTGGAGCGCTGTATCAACGGCCGTTAGTTAAAACATCTGATAATCCAGGTAGTTTGCTTTACATTTAGTTATTGCGTTTGTATCTTTAATGCTTGCCTGAGTAGTTTTTAATTCAGTGCAAGCTTATTTCATTGATTGAAAAGAGAATCATCCGACGCACTTTAAAACTCACGGGCATTATTGTTTGTGTGCTTGGCGTTTTACTTACTTCTTTTCATTTCTGGTTCCGGGATCATGCAGAAGAAGTTATTGAAGATGTCGTGAATGCCCGGTCAAAGGGCACGGTGAATCTCAAACTGAAAAAATTCAGGTTTAATTATTTCAGCAGGAAGATGGAACTTCAAAATGCTATTTTTTATACCACCGACTCCATCAATTCACCTACCGCTTACCGCTTCAAAATTAATAAAATCAAGATTGAGCTGCATTCTTTATGGCAACTTGTTTTTAATGGCAAACTGGATATTGAATCGCTTACGCTGATCAATCCTGATGTAGAAGCTATCCGGTTAAAGCCGGTCAAGAATGCGGATCAGGGAGAAATCTCCATTTCACAGGAAATGGGCCGCATTTATAATTCTATCCATGATGCGCTGGAGTTTCTTGATGCCAAACGGTTTTTAATCGAAGAAGGAAAATTCTCTGTCATAAATAAAATTGAAGCCGGCAAATTACCTATCACGATTTCGCATATCCATTTCCTGGTTGACAACACAGAAAACGATTCATTGGGAAATAATATCAGCGAACACCCGAACCCGGATAATATGATTTTGCGCACCCATACGCAGGATATCAGTCTGCCGGATGGGAAGCACCGTCTCAGTTTCAGAAACCTGCGGATCAACATCCGAAAGCAATCCATTGAAATGGATAGTTGTACTATTTCAGCTGAAAAAACAGAAGGAGGGCATACGGCATTCCGTTTTTTCTTTGACACCCTTCATCTTTCCTCTGTTGATTTTGGTGCTTTGTATAAATACGATATTATCAAAGCTGATTCTGTATACTGTACAAAACCTCAAATACAACTGGTCCTCGAATTAAAAGACAAAAACAACATCAAGACCCCACTTCCTTCTTTAAAAAAAATAATTCAGCCACTGACCGGCGACCTTCAGCTGGGATATGTTGGTATCAAGAACGCCGATATTAATATTGAAACCAACCGTAATGATCATTCCACTACGTTCACATCGCAGAATGATAATATCGAAATTACGGGTCTCCACATCAATAGTGACTCTACGGATCCGCTGGTAGTAAAAAGTTTCGCCATGGCTATCCGTGACTATGAAACATTAAGCCGGGATAGTACCCTCGCTTATCGTTTCGACAGTGTTAAATTTAATAACAGCAAAGTAGTATTAAGCAATTTTACAGTGAAAACGTTGGCCGGAAAAATTCCACCGGACGTTGAACGCAGTTATTCCATTCCCATGCTTGAACTAAATAATCTTTCCTGGGATGAGCTACTGTTTAACCGGAACATTAAAGCCAGTAAGGCCGTACTTTACTATCCTGTTGTGAACTATAAAAGGATAAAACCACGAAAGCAAAATCAACGGCTTAAGTTGTTTCGCGACCTGGGCCATATTGACGCTGTAACGGAACTGCAGCAACTCCAGGTGATCAATGGCCAATTGAATATGGAATTTGACCAGCGGACCCGGATCACGTTGCAGGGTGCAGATCTTATTGTTTCCAGCAACGAACTGCTGGGTTCCAGGAATATAAAATCAATTCAGCGTTCCCTTACTCAATTGCAGTTCGACAAGGGCCTTCTGCTGATTAATGACCTGAGAGCTGAACTGCATAACGTGCATTTTACAGGCAAGGAAGAGCAATTACTGGCTGAAGACGTGACGGTATATGACCCGACGAAGACATTATCGGCCACAGCAAAGGATGTTGTAATCAATGAGCTATATTATACTGACAGCACGAAAAGTATCAGTGTAGATGGGCTCGCCTGGCAGCAAGCCACCGTCAATCTGGGCGTTTTCCCAAAACAATCAAAACCATCCAAGTCCTCCATTACCATTAAAAATATTTCCGGTAACAACACCTCCCTTACGATTCAAAATCCTTTGCAAACCATCAGTACTACGATCCGGACATTGGCTGCAGATGAATTAAGAAAACCAGGCAATGAAAAAACAACTATTTCCGGATTGCATGCGGTTGGTGACAATTTCAATCTTGTTCAGCATTCATTATGGATAGAAACAGGCAGCTACGATATCCATGACAAAAAAAGCGCGGTATTCAGCAATGCCTGCATCCAGGAAGACGGTGTTACCAGTTCGTTCACCGGCATCGTCGCGGGGATTCGTTTTGTTCCAGATGTTGCGGAAATTATGAAAGGGCACTACCATTTGGAAAAAGTGTCAGTGAATGAGCCGCTGATCCATTTAAAAATAAATAGATAAAATGACATTATCCATCGTGAAAATAAGCCCGCTGATTTAACGGTTGCAGACCTGACGGTTGAAAATCCCCTGCTCTATATTGAAAGCCAAGACAAACAAGGCAATACATTTATACAATGGAACAGGAAGGAGCAACAAAAGATAAAAAATGAATGGCATTTAAAAAAAATCCAGCTTAGCAGGGAAAACAAATCCATTGCGGTGGGCTCTATCATCCTGCGTGGAGCCGGATTCAGTTATACGGGTAACCAGGGCAAACATGTTGCTGTTGATAACGGGGAAGTGAATATCGAAACAGAAAACATCGTACTTACGGCCCAGCCTGGTCAATCCTGGGATTGGTCCGCCTTAATAAAAAATGTTTTTGTAAAAAACCTGAATCATTTTGCTGTAAAAAACAAGGGCATCCTAACCCTCCAGGATGTTGCGGCGAAAAATATAAATCTCTCTTCAGCAACTATAAAAAACATACCGGCATTACTAAACAATAACAACGCTTTCCAGCTTACCAACAGCGGCGGAAATTATGTCGACCGGGAACATATTTTCAACTGGGATAATTTATCATTTGATCAAAACAGTCATACCCTTTCTGTTGATGGTCTTAATTATCAACCGGCTCTTTCAAGGGATTCGCTTGTAGCCGCATATCCCTACCAGGTAGATTATATTACAGCCAGGACGGGCAGGATGCAGTTACTGGATGTTGATCTTGCTGCCTACATCAACGACTCGATCCTGAAAGCGGGAAGGCTGGTCATTGAGCAACCCATCATAACAGCTTACCGGGATGCGACAAAACCTTTCAGGCACGGGTACCTGAAATCTTTGCCTACGGTCGCCATCCGGAAAATACCGCCTTTCTTTTCGTTGGATGCCATCGAATTAAATGATGCCACGGTAACCTACCTGCAAGTCGATAAGAAAACATTAAAAACAGGCACGATTCCCGTTACGCATCTTACCACGTCTTTATCAACTATCCGCAATTATGATTTAAAAGAAACCGATAGTCTTGAATTGAATGCTGAAGGATTGCTGATGGATAAAATTCCGGTAAAATTAAGGGTCCGCGAATCCTATGATGACTCCCTGGCGGGTTTTAGTCTTTTTCTGCATATCAGTCCGGCGGGGCTCAGCATATTAAATCCCGTTTTAGTGCCATTAGTTTCTGCAAAATTAAAATCAGGATGGCTGGATAGCCTGTTTATGCAGGTAAATGCGGATGAATATGCGTCGATCGGTGAAATGAAAATGAACTACCGTAACCTGAAAATCGCTGTATTAAAGAAAGGGAATGAAAATGATAAAACGCTGGTTACCCGGTTAGCCAATTTCGCTGCGAATACTTTTTTCCTGAGACATAAGAACAGCAAAAGAACCGGCGCTGTCTATTTTGAACGCAACCGTGAAAGATCTTTCTTCAATTACCTTGTTAAAATGACCATTAGTGGCATTGCCAATAGTGCGGGCATCAAAAAGGATAAGAAAAAAATACGCCGTTATCAGAGAGAAAAGACCAGTACGGGAAATCAAAAGAAGACTGGTTTACACGTTGGCCCTGCCTCATTAGCAGGAATGAATTCTATGGGCTGAAAATGAAAGAATGTTAAAATAAAAAAGCTACCCTGATTCACCGGGTAGCTTTCTCCATATTATCATCAAAACAGCACTTATTCTACTTTAAAATCTACCTCAACGTCACTCCATAACAGGGACACTTTCCCATCTTTTGAAATGGTGTAGGTTAATTTTTCAGAGGCAGGAGAAGCCTTACCAGGCTTTACATTCACGTTCAAGGCATCCTTAGCCTTGTTCTTTTCATAGTCATAGGCACCCCAGGTATTCGGCTCCTTATTAAAAATAAGGGTCCAGCTATCATCTTTGTTCCAGCGTGTGAAGAAAGCATATTTACCTGCGGGTAACGGCTGACCTTCCACTTTTACATCTTTACTTATTTCGAATGTGGTTGCTTCGTTAGCACCTGCGCGCCATACCTGTCCTTGTTTGGGTTCCAGGTCTTTTCCAACTGTTCTTCCTTTTACCGAAGGCTGACTGTAATCAATGGTAACCACGGCGCCGCTGCTGATTGTTTCTTTCACCACAGCGGGTGGGCTTGGCCTTTTGGATTTATCTTCAGGCTTTGATTTATTTCCCTGACCGCAGGCTGTTAAACCAGCAATAGCGGCAACAACCAGTAAGAATGACTTCATAAATTAAATTTTAATGATTAAGATATATAAAATTACGAATAAGCAAATATCCGGCCCGATTAAATATCTAACAATTCTACCGTTCAACATTCTTTTTAAGATTGTTGAGTCCCAATTCCATTTGCCCGCCATACATTTTATCGTAGGTGATGCTTAAAAA
The DNA here is from genome assembly GCA_025963615.1 of Chitinophagaceae bacterium. Classification (GTDB taxonomy): domain Bacteria; phylum Bacteroidota; class Bacteroidia; order Chitinophagales; family Chitinophagaceae; genus JAFDYH01. The sequence goes on from JAOQAL010000156.1 coordinate 5,045, forward strand.
TTTTTCCCAGGGATACCAGCGTAACCTGAAATCGAGGTACCATTGAACGGTTAATGAATCGCTTGAGTTATAGGTAATTACTTTCCATCCGCTGGTAACCGATCTGTTGCTTCCTGAGTTGAATTGTGCTATTACTTCATCCGCCTTTTTTTCTGTAATAACAATGGATGCCAAAGTGGAAGAAACCCGGGCTTCGGTTAAATTACCATCTTTCAGCGTGACTGGTGTTATTGTTAACGTATCAAATCCCGGATACCAGTTTTTCCATTTATTCAAATCACTAATTTCATTTAATACTGTTCCAGCTTCCGCATTCATATTTATAGCCCTTGAAATACGCACCTGAGAAGGAATAAATAATGAGATGGCGGTTATAATAGCAAATAATGAAAGAAGGCTTATTAACCCAAACCGGATAATTTTCACTGATTCAGTTTTAATCTCTTACTAAAGATGTTATTGTTCAATCATTACTATTCCCAACGGAAAACCTTTATCGCAACCGCAAACACGATGATTCCCCAGATACCCAGTATCCCCATTTGTTTCCAGCAACTGGTAAGATGGGCGCCTTCGAAAGCCACCCTGCGCAATGAATCGTTCACGGCAGTCAATGGCAATATTTCTACCAGCCATTGTATACTTTTTGGCAAAGCGCCTTTTGGGAAAAAAGTTCCTGATAAAAAATACTGCGGAAACATAAAAAGGTTGGCGTAAATCGGTATGACATTCTGGTTTTTCGATACGGAACTAATGATAAAACCAAAACCCATAAATACCAATAAGGCAACGATACTGATTATCATTAATTCAAGAAATGTAACGAAACCGTTTGCCAGTGTAAAGTCGTAAAAATATTTTCCAATCAGGATCAGCACGATTACGGTAGTCAATTGGTAAATCAGCCGGGCGAGGCTTTCGCCAATTACGATATAGGTCTTTTTTACCGGCGACGCGTACATTCTTTTTAATACCAGCGTTTCACGAAGGTTGAAAAATAAAAAAGCTACCCCAAATACGGAGGCGCCGATCAATGAAAAACCAATCATGCCTGGTAATAAGAAATCAATCCTTTTATAAATACGCCCGGGCACTACTTCCGAAGAGATACTGGCGACTTCCGGCACCGGATTTAAAAGTTGGTTTACACCATTAACGATATTTCTCAATATTCCCTGGAAGGCGGGAATTTGCAGTTGGTTTGCCGAAGAATAGCGGTAATGCAACTTATATTTTGTACCTGCGGAATCTTTTTCCGTCTGCTGTATGTCGAGTATCGCCGTAATGCGGCCTTTCCTCATTTTATCCTCCAGTTCCGCTTCGGGACCTTCTTCCAGGTTGAGTAAGGGAGAGTTTTTGATTGCGAAATAAACAGGATTTAACGTATCCGCCTTTTTATCAATCGCGATATCCATTGACACACCGCCATCGCCACCCAGCGATCCGAATATTACAATGAGTACAATCGGAAAAAACAAACTAAAAAAAACTGATTGAGGACTTTTAAAAATAGCTTTCAAACTGGCCTTCATGATGGCCAACAATGCGGTAAACTGATTATATGGTTTTGACATCCGGAATTAATTAAAGTGCACAAAGGTATGAGAGCGTCTATTGGTTATAGTTTTTGGTTTTTGTTTCGTGTTATTTCTAATCACGTTGAGATCCATGACGGCAAATCAAATCATGCAACAACCAAGCAATACCACTAACGTATAAACAACTGAAATGGCAGGCGAGTTTGAATTGTATTGGTCATTTGCCTAATTCTCAACACTTCCTGGTAAATAGCATAATTGTCTTCTCCGATTTCTCTTTTCATCATGCCTGCCCGGTCAAAAGAATTTGATGTACCCAGAAAACGATCCAGAAGATTCTTAGGTTCCGGATATTCTTTCACCCGGAAATCTTTAAGTTTTGCCAGGTTCGCGGCGCAATCAATGGCGTCCTGTATGCCACCAAAGCGATCGATCAATCCAATATCTTTTGCCCGCTGCCCTGTCCATACACGGCCTTGCGCAATCATTTCGACAGAGGCCGTATCTTTTTTTCTGCCATCTGCTACGCGTTGTTTAAACTGCGCATAGATGTTTTCAATTTCACCCTGCACCATTTTCTTTTCATTTTCGTCCAATGGACG
>JAOQAL010000205.1 GCA_025963615.1 Chitinophagaceae bacterium
TGTTTCTTACGGTTAGCGTTTTTCATTCCAATAGCCAGATGATTACCGGTATATGGAAAGGCAAGATCAATAAACAAAAGGTCGAACTGAAAATTATTCAAAGCGGTGATAGCCTCACAGGTACTTCCTATTATTATGAATCTGCCAATACTTACCGTCGATACAGCCTCAAAGGATATTTTGACGCCTCCACGAATAGTACGGTTTGGTGGGACGACCAGTTGCTGGAAGAAAAGTCAAAATATACTGCCTCTACAGGAAAAATGCCTTTATTATCAAGAGCTGATTTTAATTGTCCCGGGGGTGCCATAATGATGCTGGATGGTAAATCGGCATTAAAAGATGACAATACAAAACCTAAAGGCAATCTGCATTTAGATAAATTAGACGCAGCAACTTTTATGGACGAATGGAATTATGTAATTGATAACTACACGACCGGCGCCAACGATCCTGATATCATTGACAGCATTGGCGCTATTGCAAAACATGAGCCGGTTAAGCCGCAAACTGAAACTATTGTTATAAATGAACCGCAGGTGGCGGAAACAACCCCCCTCGTAATTCAAAAACCAGTTGAACAGGCTGTGATACAATCAGCGCCACCGCAAGAAATTCAAAAGCCAGTCACGACCCGCATCGAACCGTCCAATGCGCCGACCATTGAAGAAAAATTCCTGAACCGGAAAAAAGTTTTCAATAAAGAAATCCAGCTAACCGGCGATTCTGTAGAACTTCGTTTCTATGACAACGCGGAAATTGATGGCGACTCCATTTCTCTTTTTCTAAATGATAAATTGATATTCGGGCATATCCGCCTTACAGAAAAAGCATATATCGTAAAACTGGCCGTATCTGATCTAAATGAAAATAATGAATTGATCATGGTGGCTGAAAATCTTGGTTCCATTCCTCCCAATACTTCATACATGCTGGCGATAGTAGGCAATAATCGCTATGATGCTTATTTAGCCAGCACGGAAAACAGCAGTGCGATGATCCGGTTTGTGAAGGGTAAGTCGAGTAGTCAGTAGCCAAAGGCTATGGCAGCCGATGTTCGGCCGGCATTGTCGGGACTTTTTTTGTCGCAGATCCCGGTGATTATCGCATTGGCGACAAGTTAATTTTGATAACAAGTTTGTTGTGTGCTGTCAAGGGAGTAGCGATACACCGCTGAGGTCACAGTAGCATAGAAGCCCCATCAGGGAACCAGCCCGAAAACGCGCTGTTATCGTTTTCGGGGGGCCTTTTTGTTTCTTTTTGGCCACACAAAAAGAAAAGAGAAAGAAATTGCCGATAATTAAGGAAGTTGTCTTAGCCAAACAAAAAGGAAAAAGCAACCAAAAGCTCATTTGATATCCAAAAGCTCAACGAAGATTTAAAAACAAATACTGGTCATATTGATCTTTGGCCTGTTTTAAAGCCATTTTTCCTTTTAAATCCTTGCCAGCTTGCTTTTCTACCGATGGTAATATCTCTTGGCTTGACGCCAATGCGATAGCTACCGGGACGATATTATTCAGATAATTCCAATAGCCATCGGGAGGCTTGTTGTAAATTCGGGAAATGCTTTTCCTGGCATAGATTGAAGAAAGAACGAAAAACAAAAAAATAAAGAAATATGTCGTCTGTTGGCAAAGAATATCTTGATACCGTAATAAGACGGGTAAAATATTACAAGCGGCTCGCAGAACAAGCTTTTGATCAGCTTGAAGAAAAAGATTTTCATTTTCAACCTTCCTCAGAGTCGAACAGCATGGCGGTAATTATACAACACCTGAGCGGCAATATGCTGAGCCGCTGGACGGATTTTTTAACCTCAGATGGAGAAAAAGAATGGCGACAACGCGATGATGAATTCAATATTCATCCTTATACCAAACAACAGTTAATGGACTTGTGGGAAAAAGGATGGAATTGTTTTATCAATTCGTTACAAAGCTTAAAAGAAGAGGACCTCCTGAAAACAATTTATATCCGCCGCGAACCACTTACCGCCCTGGATGCCATCAACAGGCAGTTAGCGCATTACCCGCATCACGTGGGCCAGATATTATACATTGGCAAAATGATAAAAAATGAAAAATGGCAAAGCCTGTCAATTCCAAAAGGCCAATCTGAAAACTATAATAAAACCGAAGCGGTAAAAGATCCTGCGAAGAAATATTCCTGAACCAACTATTTTACTTTTTCCATTCGAAAGTGATCGTATTTCTACGCCAAGCATAGTGATGGATGTTTTTTAAATTCCCGTGCAGATATTTATACTTATTTTTATCGCTGTACATAACATCAATAAAAAATTCATCTTGCCAAAATTTTTTCTTCTATCCATTATTCTCTTGCCAGGCATTTATACGACAGCACAGACCCGTTTCAATCTTTTCGCAGGGCCTCAGTTAACTTCAGCCAGCTATCAAGTTGGAGGTGCCAAACAATCAACCCAATTAAAACCTGGTTTCCAATTGGGCGCCGGCGCTAAAATCGAATTTGAGAACCGCTTATTCTTCTCACCTGCCATTTACTATAGCTATAAAGGTTACAAAGTTGTGTTGAATAAAGCTGCCAATCCACCGGATCCAACCGCAATTGACAATAATACCCAAATTCATACGCTGGAAACAGCTTTTTTACTGCAATATGATTTCAGCAAAAATCCATCTCACTTTTTTTTCAAATTTGGTCCTTCGCTGGACTTCCAGCTTTCGGGAAAGGAAAAGTTCGACCGGGCCGACGGAAGCAGTATTAGCCGCAGCATGAAGTATAGCTTTTCAGGATACGGGCGATACGCTGCATCTGCTGTGCTGCAGGTTGGCTATGAAACAAGCAATAACCTCATTTTTTATATTCATTATGCGCACGGTCTTACCAATCTTAATAATGCAGATTTAGGACCTTCTATTCAACACCGGGTTATTGGGGTTACTGTGGGAAAATACTTTAAATAAAAATGATGAAACTCATTTACCGAAATGATCTGATAATAACACTTAAGGTGTCAGGGATATTCTAATCTGTACGCCCGCTCTCGTGTTGGTAACCGGGGCTGTGGTTGCAATCTTGGGCTCTATCCGGTTTTGTTCATAATAGAATTTAATATTCACCCGTTTATTCATTACATAATCTATCGACGGGGCGATCCTTACTACTTTCTGACCTCCGGTCCCAAATGCGGTATTCTGATCTAGCTTACTATTCGACGTAGCATCATCGCGCAGGCTGTAATCAAGCCTGAACGTTACATCATTCTCGAGTTTCATTCCTTTTTTACCAATCTTGATATTACGGAGAACCGGTAAATTTTTCCGGCGCCAGTTTACGCCCAGGGTATATTCCTTTGATCGGTTTTCCGCCAGTTGGTAGTCAATCAGGCTCAGACTTAGATCCCTGCTTTTGCGGTATTCAAAATTAGTAGTGAGCTGGTTTACAAACGTCATTTCCACCGCGATCAATGGTTTAAAGGCTTCGCTGATTGTTATATTCGGTATCAAAAAGAAGGGAATATAATTACCGGTTGCCGGATCTATAAAATAAGGATAGCCTGCATGAAACGGATCCTGGAATAATAAAGCGGTATTAAAACTATTCATACTTAACCTGCTTGAATAACCGTGGCGGACGGTAAAATTGGTAAATATTTTTTCCATGCCGGGTATTCTTGAAAGGCCGGAATAGGTGATAGTCCAGTTAGGTTTTGGCAGCAATCCGGCGAAAGGATTGGAAGTAAGTTTCGGATTGGAGTTCTTAATTAAACTGATGCTCTCCGGGTCCTTATTGGTATAGGCCGCCAGGAAAGCCGGGATCAATACATCCTGTGCGTAACGTCCATATCCCTGCACATATCCATCGGGACCAACGGGGTTATTTGATGCATAACTGCCAGGCTCCCCTTTTAAACGATTGGAAAGAATGGCGCGGTTGGTTTCAAACTGTTTGAATGTCTCAGAGATAACATTCGGATCAAATTTGGTAAACATGGTTTGATACGATATATAACTGATGCTAAAACTTCCGGTAGCATAAGGATTTAACCGTGCCAGGCCGGAATTACCGGTAGTATCCTTATATAATTCCGAATAGTTTTTATCAAATGTTTTATCTAATGTAAGATCAATATTAAAATCACGGAACGGCGTTAGCTGCGCAGTTATATTTAACCGCTGGTTATAACGTTGCTGAATCAGTGAATTAAACAACGTATCCCGGGTCAGTAAGCCCTTAGTGCCAAAACGATTGATCCACGCCGTATCCGGCTGGTAGCCAAATAAGAAATTAAATCCAGGCTCGCCACTGCGCAAATTCATTCCTAATACCCGGGTGCTGTCCATATAGCCTGGCAATAAGGTTCCCATATCCTGTCCATATTGAATATTTACCCGCTTCAATGAGGTAATCATTCTCAAAAAGAAT
>JAOQAL010000251.1 GCA_025963615.1 Chitinophagaceae bacterium
TTTCTTTCTTACCTGAAGATTTATTATTGTACAGGACCCGGTTATTTCCCGGATGGACCAGCCTTTTTTTACCAACCACTCGCCAGCACATCGGCAAGGTGCAAGGTTTTAAGCTTGTAACCTTTATTATTTATATATCCCTGCAAATGCATCAGGCAGGACAGATCGGTGGATATAAGATAGTCCGCACCGGTAGCCAGGGCATTGTCCACTTTCTGCTCTCCCATGGCAATGGAGATGGCTTCAAATTTTACAGCGAAGGTGCCGCCAAAACCACAACAGGTTTCTACATCATTCAGTTCGGTCAATTCAAGCCCTTTTACATTGGCTAATAATTTTCTAGGCTCTGTTTTTATTTTACATTCACGCAACCCTGCGCAGGAATCATGATAGGTTGCTTTGCCCGGCAGGATAGCACCTACATTCTGTACCTGCAGTACATGCACCATAAATTCAGAAAATTCATATATCCGTTTGCCTAGCCCTTTTACATCGTTATGGACGGATGAGTTATCAAAAAGTTTTGAATAATAATTGCGTACAAAGCCCGTACAACTTGCACTGGGACTTACAATATAATCATCACCTTTAAAATCATTGATAAATTTCGAACACACATCTTTGGCTTCGCCCCAAAAACCTGCGTTGAAGGCCGGTTGGCCGCAACAGGTTTGATTCGTATTGTACTTTACTGTGCAACCCGCCTTCTCCAGCACTTTTATCATATTAAAGGCGGTGTCAGGATAAAGCTGATCAACAAAACATGGAATAAAAAGTTGTACGTTCATAAACCGATCCTCTAAATCCCCACACAGGGTGGAGGATTATCCACTCACCGCCCCAAAGGTAGTAAGTGATTTATTGTTTTTAAATGCTATAAAAGAACAGCTAAGTGGAAGCTTGCAATATAATAAATGTCCAATCAGGGCACATGGGTTGGTAACGTAATCATGGAATTAAATGTCGATAAATGACTTTCGACTTACGTTTCTTCCTGGATGTTCAGGGGGCCGATCATCTTCAACGCTGTTATGGCCGCTTCTTCCCCTTTATGTCCATGTTTTCCACCGATCCTGTCTATTGCCTGGTCTTCATTATTTACCGTCAAGACTCCAAAGATAGTTGGAACAGGTAACATAAGATTAAGCTGCAATACACCATCCGTGACCCCTTTGCACACATAATCAAAATGAGGCGTATCGCCCCGTATCACGCAGCCTAATGCAATAAAGGCATCGGGCATTTTTTTCTTTGTTGCTTTTTCCCAGTAATTCTTTATCGCGAAAGGAATTTCAAAACAACCTGGAACGGTGATGGTAATTATCTTCTTAACCTGGTTTTGCTGCAATGTTTTTCTACAGCCTTTTTCCAATTCATTTACAATGGCAGCATTCCATTCCGTTTTTACCAAAACAATAAAGGCATCCTTTGCGGGAGGAATGCCTTTATTTAATAAGTTACTATTTGCAATGTCGGCCATAGTTTACCCCGCTTTATATATTCCTAATCCTGCAAGGTATTTATCAGCTTCAAAACCTTTTTCAGAGGTTGGGTATTTTTCCTTTAATTTTTTATACAGCTTTATAGCCTCGTCCGGGTTTTTCAACACCTTATCCGCAAAGTAGGCCGCCAGGAAAAGATATTCCGGGGAGTTGATATTATCTTCTTCAAAATGACTGGCAGCTTTCCTGTAATAGTCTAATGCATCTGAGTTCTTACCCTGGTCAGCATAAGCATCGCCTAACAATTTATAAGTCCTCGCCTGAATCAGTTTGGAGCTTGTTTTGAAATCCTTCAGGTATTTGATGGCATTGGCGTTATCACCCAATTTCAAATAACAATCGCCCGCATAAAAATGGGCAAGCTCTCCCTGTTTTGTGCCGCCGTACCTACTTATTATTTTGAGAAAACCTGGATTCAGTCCATCTCCATTCAAGGCCAGATTTACAGAGTCGAGCCTATAATATTCTTCGGCCTTATAACTGTATTCAGTGGCTTTCGCTTCTTCTGGTTGTTTGAAGAAATAATTATAGCCAAAATAGCCGCCTGCCAGCAGGATAACAGCTAACGAACCTATTAAAAGGGGCTTGTTATATCTTGTCCAGAAATCTTTTGCTTTAGCAATCACCGCTTCATTGTGATCAACTACCGGAATCTGTGTTTTGTCAGCCATATGCTAAACTTCTTTTTGCAATACTATTTATAAATGATTGAAATCTCAGTCAACTATGAAAGGATAATTTTTATCCATGTAAACATCCTTCAGTACTTCATCATTATCCGGCCAGGGGCTTTCTTCTGCGAATTTTACTGATTCTGCTACCGCCGCATCAACTCTTGTATTGATTGCGTTGATCTCATCTTCTTTCGCGTATTTACTGGCCGTGATTGTGCTTAAGAGCATCTGGATGGGATCTTTTCCCTTGTATTCATCTACTTCTTCTTTGGTACGGTATTTCTGTGGATCGCTTATAGAATGACCTTTATACCGGTAGGTTTTCATTTCCAGCAAGGTTGGTCCACCTTTTTCCCGGGCTCTTTTTACGGCTCTGGCTACCGCTTCATGTACGGCTTCAGCACTCATTCCATCTACTGCGTCACCCGGCATTTCGTAGGCATCTGCCAATTTATAAATATCGACTACGTTGGAAGTACGCTCGATGGAAGTACCCATTGCGTAATTGTTGTTCTCACAGATAAAAATAACAGGCAGCTTCCAGAGCATGGCCAGGTTAAATGTTTCATGAAGTATACCCTGACGGGCAGCCCCGTCTCCAAAAAAGGATAGAACTACATTGTCGGTTCCTTTGTATTGTTCTGCAAATGCCAAACCGGCACCGGTGCCAATCTGCGCACCTACAATGCCATGTCCCCCAAAGAAGTTGACGTCTTTACCAAAGAAGTGCATACTGCCGCCTTTGCCCTTGGCACAGCCGGTAGCTTTCCCATACAATTCGGCCATACAGCTGTTTACGTCCACGCCTTTGGCAATAGCTAAGCCATGATCACGGTAGCCCGTAATGAAGGAATCGCCGGGTTTAGTCGCACTCATGCAGCCAGCTGCAATAGCTTCCTGGCCTATATAGGCATGAAAGAACCCACGGATTTTACCCTCCATTTTATATTTTTCTTCAGCCATTAACTCGAACTGGCGAATCAATTGCATCAGTTCGTACCAGTACAGATATGTTTCTTTAGAAAATTTTGCAGCCACAGGCTTTTAATTTGAGTCCGCAAAAATAAGGGAAACAGGGGGATTTTTTGTTAGATATTAAGCTGGATGCTGGATGCGGGATACGGGATGCTAGATGCTGGATACGGGATGCTGGATGCGAGAGGAGGGATACTAACCTCAGGATCTAGTATCTAGCATCCAGTATCTAAGACTAGCATCCAGTATCTAAGACTAGCGTCCAGTATCTAAGATATTGTATCCAATATCTAAGATCTTATCTTGCAGTTCGCTATGTTACAGGTTCAATCGATATCACTTGTTCAGTTTAAAAACTACCAGAACCGATCTTTTGGGTTTGACGACCGTATTGTATGTATTTGCGGCAAAAACGGGGTTGGGAAAACCAACCTGCTGGATGCGCTGTATTATTTGTGTTTTACGAAAAGTTATTTTACCCGTTCGGACGCTATGAGTGTGAAACATGAGCAGGGCGGATTCAGGCTGGATGGACAATTTATTTTGAATGACAAGAATGAAAAAGTAACCTGCATTTTGCGGGAAACCGGTAAAAAAGAGTTTACCGTGAATGATGAATTATATGATAAATTCTCAAAGCACATTGGCCGATATCCCTGTGTCATTATTGCCCCGGATGATATACAGATAATTACCGACGGCAGTGAAGAGCGAAGAAAGTTTGTTGACACGTTATTATCACAGGTTGATGCCATGTATCTTCAGCAACTTATTGTGTATAATAAAGTGTTACAGCAGCGCAATTCACTACTGAAATCATTTGCTGAAACCGGCAACAAAAATTTTGCCTTGCTGGATGTGCTGGACGATCAATTAATTAAACCAGGCTCCTTTATTTTTGGCAGGAGGAAAGAATTTCTTGTTTCCTTTTTGCCTATTGTGAAAAAGTTGTACAACGATATAGCCCGCCAGTATGAAAATGTAAATTTATTTTATGATAGCGAATTGCTGCAGGTTTCTTTTGCGGAATTGCTGAAACTAAGCCGCAACAGGGATTGTGCCGTACAACGCACCAGTTCGGGTATTCACCGGGATGATCTTGAATTCAAGCTCGGCGACGAATTATTTAAAAATATAGCTTCACAGGGTCAGCGGAAAAGTCTTTTGTTTGCCTTGAAACTGGCGGAAATGGAAGTGTTGAAAAAAGAAAAGAATTTCCCTCCCCTCCTGCTGTTGGATGATGTGTTTGAAAAGCTGGATGAAGACCGCATCAATAATCTTTTGCAAAGAGTTTGTGTGGAAAATGAGGGACAGGTTTTTATAACAGATACCAATGAAGACCGGCTCCGGCAACATTTGAAAAATATTGAGGTGGGATTTCAATTGATCGGCTTATAAAAGTCAGCACGTTAAACGGGTATCGCGCTATCCGGAAAATTTCATGCTGTGCGCGGTAAGTGCAGGTTACAAATTGTTTTTTTACACCTCCCTGAAAACGGTAGATCAACCATCATGTCTTTCTGAATCAGAAAACTTTTTTCCTTTTATTCCCTTCAATTACCTTTACAGCATGGGTGAATTTTCTATGAGTGATGCCATTCAAAAATTCCTGGACAAGAGCCGGATCAAAGGTTCTATACAAGCCTTGCAAATTGAAGATGTATGGGAAGAAATTATGGGCAAAACGGTTGCCCGGTATACAGATAAACTACAGATCCTCGGCGACAAACTGATTATCACAACTCATGTAGCTCCCTTAAAGCATGAACTGATGTACCAGAAAGAGAAAATAAAACTTCGTGTGAATGAGGCGCTGGGAAAAAACACAATCAAAGATGTCGTGGTGCAATAATTTTTTCAGGACCCTTTACGCATCAAATATTTCCAATCGATTATAAACGGCTTCCGCCAGCAGGTCTTCACTGGACACCACACCGATAAAATTAAAGTCATCAAACACGGGCACAAACCGTACCCGATGCCGCTGCATCAGTTGCATACAGGCTTCCACCGTGTCACTGCCGGAAGCATGAGGCAACCGGTTGTTCATGACATCCCGGACAACCGTTTTATTTAAAGGGCTGTTGCTAAGCAG
>JAOQAL010000261.1 GCA_025963615.1 Chitinophagaceae bacterium
CAGTGTGTCAAAAGGATTTTCACCACCCACTTCCCAGGAAATATTGCCGTCGACCAGTGTCATCAGTTTAGGACTTAATGCTGAACATGGTGTTAACTATGAGGCGGGTTTAAAAAGCAGTTGGCTGCAACAACGATTGTATGTCGAGATAAATGCCTTTTATTATCAATTGAAAAATGCAATTGTTGTACGGAAAGATGCCAGCAATGCTGATTACTATTTGAATGCCGGCTCAACAAAACAAAGAGGTATCGAGTCGCAGGCAAGCTATCAAATGTTTGAAAGCAAAAGTTCATTTCTTAAATATGGAAGAGTTAATTTAGGTTATACCTGGAATAAATTTAATTATAATGACTTTAAACAATCGACTACGGACTATTCAAACAATCAATTACCCAGCGTGGCGCCCAATACGGTGGCTGCGGGACTTGATATCGTAACGAAACCAGGGATCTATATCAACCTGACTTACTTCTACAGTGACCGGATAGCATTAAACGATGCGAACACCGATTTTGCATCATCCTATAATCTCCTGGGAGGAAGGCTGGGATGGCGAAAAGACATAGCACAGAAATTTATTCTCGATTTATTTGCCGGTGCAGATAATTTATTTGATATAAAATACAGTCTTGGCAATGATATTAATGCCGCCGGTGGCCGCTATTACAATTTGGCGCCGGGGAGAAATTATTATGTGGGGATCGCGTTTCAATGTGCCAGGCTTCCAAAAAAATAATTGACGGTTAAATTCATGAGGTTTGGTCTTCCTGCCAACTTTTCAACAGCTCCTGAGAATGTCTTTGTTGAATCATGCTATATCCTGTCAATAACACAATTCGAATAAAAAACTATGTTTCCCTTGTGTATGTGGTCATGTATGCCCGGGGTCTTGCCCTTACAACAGATCAATAAAAATTCAGAATTGTGCATGGGCAGACCCCGGGAATTAGAAAAGAGATGTTGATCATATTTATAGCAAGCGGAGAAATCTGGTCTATGGGCTTGTGTATGCCTGGGGTCTTGCCCTTACAGCACAGCTCATAAAAATTTAGAATTGTCCAAGGGCAGACCCCGGGAATTAGAAAGAAGAAGTTAATTATTTTTATAGCAAGCGGAGAAATCTATGTCTATGGGCTCGTGTATGCCCGGGGTCTTGCCCTTACGACACAGATCAATAAAAATTCAGAATTGTCAATGGGCAGACCCCGGGAATTAGAAAAGAGATGTTGATCATATTTATAGCAAGCGGAGAAATCTGGTCTATGGGCTCGTGTACGCCTGGGGTCTTGCCCTTACAACACAGATCAATAAAAATTCAGAATTGTCAATGGGCAGACCCCGGGAATTAGAAAAGAGATGTTGATCATATTTATAGCAAGCGGAGAAATCTGGTCTATGGGCTCGTGTACGCCCGGGGTCTTGCCCTTACGACACAGATCAATAAAAATTCAGAATTGTCAATGGGCAGACCCCGGGAATTAGAAAAGAGAAGTTAATCATTTTTATAGCAAGCGGAGTAATCCATGTGCTCCCCTTTTTTTGAACCTCCTGGAAAAGATAGGCACATAGGATAACACATAGATAAACAACAGAAAAAAAACTATGTTTCCTCTGTGTCTATGTGGTTACTTTTTTAAAACCATATAAGGATCAAGCTAAGCCCGGGACTACTATATCATTTAAAATGTATAGAAATACAAAACCAGGAGTTTGGTGCCGCCGCTTAAATAATTCTCATTCCGCAAAAACTCTTCTTTCCTGAAAGGAACGATTGCTTACATTTGCCGCCGATTTGGTTCTTTACTCAATTATGCTAATAATGGATCAACTTTCAACCCTCCGGCAGTTGCCGGAATCATTCGAAAGTTTTTGTACATCATAATTGAAAGGATTAAAAGGGAAGTCCGGTGTAAGTCCGGCGCTATCCCCGTAGCTGTAAAGGGAGCCTCCCCAAACCCCTCGAAGGAGGGGCTTAAGAGAGTCTTCAAACTTCGCCACTGTCTCGACTAAGATGAGACGGGAAGGCCTTGAAGTAAACCCTGAGCCAGAAGACCTGCCAGATCTCCGATAATCATCGGGATAAACAACATTCAAGCTTTCGGGTGAAAGGCATGAAATGAAACCTCCCAACTCCTGCAAAGGCAGGGCTTACGACTAAACTTAATGGGAGTCACTTCATTTCTCTTTTTATTTTCTCGGAAGCAGTCACACAAAAAATTTTAAACAGAATGAAAAAGAAAATTTTTGTAGTGGCTGCTGTTATTTTGATCAGCAGCCGGCTAATTGCGCAACAGGTCCCTTCTCAACAGCAGGAAGACACCACAAAAACGTTAGATGAAGTGGTACTGACTGCTAGCAAGTATCCCAAAAAGCAAAGTGAAACGGGCAAGGTAGTGACCGTCATTAACCGTCAGCAACTGGATCACAGTGGCGGAAAATCGCTGGCGGAAATATTAAATACCGTTTCCGGTACCACGATCATCGGCGCCAACAACAATCCCGGTACGAATCTTACGGCCAGTATCCGCGGGGCTTCTGGCGGTAATGTCCTTATATTGATTGATGGTATCCCGGTAAATGATCCATCTGCCATCAATAACTATTTTGATCTGAATCTTTTTGCAGTGGATCAAATAGAAAGAATTGAAATCCTGAAAGGAGGACAATCCACACTATATGGTTCGGATGCCGTAGCCGGTGTGATAAATATTATAACCCGTAAAGCGTCGGGCAATAAACTGGGTGTGAATGCCGGGGTGTCCGGAGGCAGCTACGGCACATTTAAAGAGTATGCCGGATTATCCGGTAACAACAATAAAATCAATTACTCGGTTAATTATACTCATCTTAATTCAACAGGGTTTTCCAGTGCTTATGATTCAACCGGAAAGGGCAATTTTGATAAAGATGGCATTAATCAACACGCTGTAAATGGCAATATCCTTTTCAGAGCCAATGAAAAAATCCAGATCAGGTTATCCGGCAGTTACAATTATTATAAAACCGACCTGGATGCTTCTGCCTTTGTGGATGAAAAAGATTATACGGTGAAAAATGACAATGCGCAGGGGGGCGCAGGTTTGGTATACAATCACAAAAATGGTGCGCTTCATTTCAATTACCTGTTTAATTATGTGAGCAGGAATTACCTGGATGATTCAGGTTATAAAAGCAGTCCTTATGTAGACTATTCCAAAAGTTTATATGTAGGCCGCACTCATTTTGCTGAAGTATACAATAACTGGAAATGGACGAACTGGGAATTACTCGCCGGAATTGACTACCGTTTTAATAATACCTTCCAGCGTTATTTTTCCATTGGTGCTTTCGGTCCCTATGAGCCGCCCATATTGAATGTAAAAGCAACACAATTCAGCCCGTATGCCTCTCTTATTTATAAAACTGAAAATGGTTTTACTATGGAAGCCGGCAGCCGGTGGAATAATCATTCTGTATACGGAAATAATTTTACGTACACCTTGAACCCATCCTTGCTTATCCATCATAAAGTAAAAATCTTCGCCAATCTTTATTCTGCTTACAAGGTTCCTTCCTTATACCAGTTGTATGATGAATCAGCCGGTAATAAAGACCTGAAACCTGAGAAAGGAATAATTGGTGAAGCCGGTACAGAAATTTTCGCCGGCAAATCATTCCATGTCAGAATCGTTGGATTTTACCGCAATACAAAGGACGCCATTTTGTATACCTATAATCCCACTACGTTTGAAAGTCTGTACCGGAATGTAAGTGAACAAAAAAATTATGGCGCAGAGCTGGAAGCTAATTATACAGCGGGTAAATTATCTGTTGCGGCGAACTATACTTATACTGATGGCAAAACAAAATCTGCCTTTGATGGTACGGGAACTGAATTATCAAAAGATACCAGTTATTATAACCTGTACCGCATTCCAAAAAATGCATACAACCTGACGATCGGTTACCAGGCTACAAAATCATTCTTTGTGAGTGCGTTGCTTCATTCCGTCAGCCAACGGGAAGAATTCATATATGGTTCTTCTCCCGCAATATTGAAAGGCTACACCACCATTGATTTGTATGGAGCGTATCAATTGGGTAGAAAATTTACAGTCTTTGCTGATTTCAGAAATATAACTGACAAAAAGTATTTCGATTGGCTGGGCTATAATGCCAAAAGGTTCAACTTTATGGTGGGAATCAATGCCAGATTGTAATTAGATATATATAAGAAAAAAAATTGTAAAACGGATGCAGAATTTCCGGTGCCGGCTGCATCCGTTTTTCTTTTCAAGGAGAAACTGTGCTTAAGTTATCTCCCTTTTTTTGCAGAACACTTGCTGAGTGCAGATTCAGATTTTTTCATGATAATTTCTCCACAATCTGTTATTAACTAAATCCGGCGGAGGCATAACATAGAATTAATTTTAACCAGCATTTGGTTCCCTGGTCCCGCTAGCTGTCAGGATCAGGATGAAAAGGGAAGACCGGCGAAATTCCGGCGCTATCCCCGTAGCTGTAGAACGACTCCCCAAACCCTGATAAGGTTTTAAGAAAGTTCTCAAAACTCTGAGCCACTGTCTCGTCCAGGATGAGCCGGGAAGGTGTAGAGAACTGTCGTAAGCCAGAAGACCTGCCAAATGCAACGATCACACTGTTTGCTTTCGGGTGAAAAGCGTGGTGACCTTAATCAGCAGTTTATCTGTAAAGGATTTTAGTCGCTTTAATTTTCATGCAGCAGCAACGGCGTTTTTTGAAACCCGGTTATTTAAAATCAAAAAACATTGGACTATGCAACAGGAACCTTTATTGCAGGAAAACAAAGACCGCTTTGTTTTATTCCCAATTAATCACCAGGATATCTGGCAGATGTATAAACAACATGAAGCCAGTTTCT
>JAOQAL010000291.1 GCA_025963615.1 Chitinophagaceae bacterium
TCAGCCAGGTGATCACCGGGCAGATCTTTATTTCTTTACCGATGAAAATATTAAAAGAACCGATGCGTTTCTTAAAAAAATTCAACCGCTTGCTACGGAAAAAGGTGTTACCCTTGCCCAGTTAGTCCTGCGATGGACCATTGAACAACCGGGCATCACCATTGCCCTGGCAGGAGCGAGAAATGAAGCGCAATCGGTTGAAAATGCTTTAGCGCTGACAATCGATTTAACGGCTGAAGAACTGGCATTGATTAGCCAGGAACTTTCTTCACTCAAGTTGAAAAAATAAAAAAGCTCCTGATGCAATTTATTCCTGTGGCTGGGTCTTCTGTAAACGCTGCAGTCTGGTAAGCATAAGGCCCGCAGGGGAAACCTGCTGTGTTGTTAAACCCGATCCATGCTAATTAATTTATGAGTAACTCCTAATTGGGTAAGCTATTGTTCAAAATTTAAAAATACCGTTTGTTTGCAGATAAGCGTTTCCAATTCTTCTTTTTCAATTAAAATTCAAACTATGTTCGGGATGGTTAATAAAATCAGAAAATACTTTTCAGAATCATTCAGCCTGTCGCGGAGCTACCACTTGCTTCTATGTTTTTTTGTAGGCGCGACTGCAATAGGGATTTCTAGCTGTACGTCCCCGCAATCGGGTAAAGAAGGATCTTCTGATTCACTCTCTACTGCCCGGCATGATTCGTTAAAACTACCCGAAGGATTCAGGGCAATTATAGTAGCCGATAGTGTGGGTAAAGCAAGACACCTGGCTGTCAACAGCAAGGGCGATATTTTTGTAAAATTAGCTGCCCTTAAGGATGGTAAGGGGATTATTTACCTGCAGGATACAAATGGAGATGGAATAGCGGACGAAAAATCAGCCTTTGGAGATTACCCCGGTACAGGTATGTATATCCGGGAAGGATATCTCTATGCCTCCTCCAATGAGGCCATATACCGGTACCGACTAAGCGAAGATGGGAAACCCCTTCAAACGGAACATCCGGATACCGTGGTAAAAGGCTTAATAGACCGCCATGAGCATAATTCAAAATCCATTGTGTTGGATCACAAGGGAAATATCTACGTGAATATCGGGGCCTATTCCAATGCATGCCAGTTGGTTGACCGGACGAAGGGCTCAGCAGGTCAGCAGCCCTGCCCAATCCTGGATTCAGCAGGCGGTATCTGGCAGTTTAAAGCGGATCAGGTTAACCAGGGTTACAATAATGGAATTCGCTATGCGACAGGTTTCCGAAATGTTGTAGGGCTGGATTGGAATGAACAGGACAGTCAGCTCTTTGTAATGCAGCATGGCCGGGATCAGCTATTCCAACTGTACCCCGACCTTTATACTGCCGAACAGGGAGCTGAGTTGCCGGCAGAAACAATGTATGCGCTTAAAAAAGGAGATAATGGCGGATGGCCTTACGTTTATTATGATCATTTAAAAAAAGAAAAGATAGTGGCGCCGGAGTATGGAGGAGATGGAAAAAAGACAGGCGGAGAAAAGGCGATTAATCCTTTGGTGGCTTTCCCCGGGCACATGGCACCTGATGGACTGTTATTTTATACCGGAAATATGTTTCCCGAACGTTATAAAAACGGAGCTTTTATAGCATTTCACGGATCCTGGAACAGGGCTCCGGAAAAGCAAAAAGGTTATTTTGTTGCATTTGTTCCTTTTGTAAAAGGCAAGCCAGGCGGCGACTGGGAAATATTTGCTAATAATTTTGCGGCTGCCGATTCGGTTCAATCACCTGGCGATGCACAACATCGTCCCTGTGGTTTGGCGCAAGGGCCAGACGGCTCTTTATATGTTTCCGATGATAACAAGGGCACTATCTACCGGATTGTATATTCAGCTAAATAAAAATTGGATGAAAAAGATCCTGATAGTATTTGTATGCATTGTAATTGTGATGGCGGTCTTTTTGTTAAGTTGCAATTCTGCCTCACCTTCCAAAGCTTCTATGGAAAGAGGTAAACAGGTCTATACACAAAACTGTCTGCCTTGTCACCAGGCTGATGGCAGTGGCGTAGCTCAATTAAATCCCCCGCTTAAAAATACATCCTATGTACTTGGTGACGAATCAAAATTGATCCATATTGTAATCAATGGGCTTAGTGATGGCGTTGAGATTAATGGTGACACCTATTCGAATCCCATGCCGCCCTTCGGAGCCAGCTTAAATGATGGTGAAATTGCGGATGTATTAACTTATGTCCGTAACAGTTTTGGTAACAAGGCCGGCCAAATATCTGTAGACCACGTAAAGGCCTTAAGGAAGTAAAAGAGAATTCATCTATAGTTACACCTTTAAGGAGGCTGACAGGAGGACATTTAAAAATTTTCTCTTGAATATATTTTATAAGAAAGTTATCTTCTCAAAACAATTATTCTGATACTATCATCTGATTTTCATGTTCTATGGTGTAAGCATCCTGTCTTTTAACCCAACCGGCCAGCCGGGCAAATTTTGAGCTTGCTCCGAAACGACTGAACCCTGATGCTTTTTGTAATCAGAACTGAAATAGGCCCAGGGAATCAACCTATTTTAACAGACCTGTTCATTAATTGTATCCATTGAGGATTTATGGCGGGTCTTCCTGTTTATAATTCCTTAATTCCGGGGCCTTCAGAACCTGATCGGATAAATAACTGTTGCTGACGCCGGTAAGGCATGATTTTTTAAATTAGTTAACTGCCAATCCAAAATAAGAAAACATAGAAAACCAGTCTTCATAGGCTGTTCATGATGGAGGCTGGTGATCCTGGTAAAATGTTTTTTAAATTTTAGTTAATACCATGTCAGCCGCTGATTTACTAAAGAATAAGATCCGCCAGGATGGACCTATTTCCTTTAAAGAATTCATGGAAACCGCTCTTTATGATCCTTGTTACGGTTATTATCGGGCTGGCAGGGAAAGAACTGGAAAAACCGGCGACTTCTATACCAGTCCCTGCTTCACTCCTTTGTTCGGGGAAATGATTGCAAAACAAATTGAAGAGATGTGGAATATCCTGGGTAAAAAAGAATTTTCAATCATTGAATTTGGTGGTAATAACGGGCGTTTATGCCTGGACATCCTGGAAAGGTTGAAAGAAAATCATGAACTATACAAAGGATTACAGTATTACATTATAGAAAAATCAATAGTTGCCGGTAATAAAAATGCCGGCTTGTACCACGGCAAAGTTTGCTGGCTTCAAAATTCAGTGGGTTTAAAAAATATAAATGGTTGTATATTATCAAACGAACTGCTGGATAATTTCCCGGTTCATATTGCTGTAATGGAGGATCAATTACAAGAAGTTTTTGTGGATTACAGCGATGATAAGTTTACTGAAATTCGAAGGAAGGATGATGGAAAGTTACAAGCCTATCTTTCAACATTGAAGGTTCATTTGCCTAAAGGCTTCAGAACAGAAATCAACCTGGATGTTCTGTCATGGCTGCAGGAAATAAGTGGAATACTGGACCGGGGTTTTGTACTGACCATTGACTACGGGGCCGGCAATCACGAATTATACAATAATAAAAGACGGGAAGGAACGCTGGTTTGTTATTACCGGCATACAATTAATTTTAACCCTTATATACATATCGGTGACCAGGATATTACTTCGCACGTTAATTTTTCCGCTCTATATCATTGGGGGTTGAAAAACCAACTGGATTATACAGGATTTACCACCCAGAA
>JAOQAL010000324.1 GCA_025963615.1 Chitinophagaceae bacterium
CCTGCGCATTTTCTGTGAAATAAGAATCTGGCTGAATGAAACACTGGGCGATACCACTACCGCGCCGCCGAATATGGGCGGTAAGGATAATGAAATCGGAATACTGTGCTGGCCACCCCATTGTAATGTATCCAGCAGGTGGGCAAAAGTTGTTTTGCCGTAAACCTGTTTTGAATTAACCGTATCATAAAAAGAGATCTG
Organism: Chitinophagaceae bacterium; assembly: GCA_025963615.1. Classification (GTDB taxonomy): domain Bacteria; phylum Bacteroidota; class Bacteroidia; order Chitinophagales; family Chitinophagaceae; genus JAFDYH01. Next base: position 202 of record JAOQAL010000324.1, read on the forward strand.
GTTACGGAAGTTACCATTATAGGCAATCCCTAATTTTTCATACCATTTCGGGATACCTACCATCTCTTTCTTTTGAAAAGGGTATAATGTATTAACCGTAAAACCAAGATTGGGCAAACTAAGATTAATAAGATGCTGTGAATTATTCTGGCTATGATTAAGACTCATGGTAAGGTTATACGGTTTTCCCTGCCACATTTTTGAATACGCAATGGACGAACTGGTGGTGTTTTGGAAATTCAATAGACCACTGTTCGGCACACTACGGTTATATTTAGTAGAACCGGCATTGACATTGGCTGCAAAAGTGGTACCGGGCCTGGCACGGCTATCCACACTATGCGCCCAACTAATGTGATAGGTCCGGGTGAGATTATAGTCAGGATCCCCTTTAAAATTGTATTTTGAATTTTGTACGGTAAAATTAAAACTCCCACTATAACGGTATCGTGTGCGGTAAGTTGGATTCAGGTTAGCTGACCAGCCTCCGTAAGAATAAATGTTTCCATAAAATTTTGCATCCCAGTAATCGTTTATCACTTTATAATAGCCCAGACCTTCCAATCCGATACCAAACTGGTCATTGGTGGTAAATTGAGGCGGCAGCAGCCCGGAATGCCTGCCCTGGTTTAACGGGTAAAATCCAAAAGGAATATAAATCGGAATCGGCACTCCCTCAAATTCAGGATGTGCCGGTCCGGATACTGCAAGTTTTTTATTAATTATTTTCATCTTATTCGCCTTGAAAGCAAAATGCGGTTCATCAAGGTTACAGGTGGTAAAGATTCCATTCTGAACAGAAATGGTGTTGGCATCGTTTCGTTTGATCTTGGTGCCTTGCACAAATAATTCTCCCTGCTGTGTAAACGTATTTTGTGTAAGTCCTTTCTGCGTTTTAAAATTAAATTTGATGCTATCGCTCTGAAATTCCTGTTCTCCATCCTTAAAGTTGGCCCTTTCCAATACTTCCCCGGTACTATCTTTTCTTCCGGTGGCGGTAACCACCTGGGTCTTTTGATTCAGTTCTACCTTGGGAGCCGTAAGAGTAATGTCTTTATAATCTGTCTTTGTTTTTCCATACATAATGATCTTTTCATCTTTTGCCAGCACCACAGCAGAGTCTTCGGCCTCATAAACAACGGGTCCTTCCAGTGAATCTTTTGAAAGTTTTAGTGAAAAAGTATCGGTCCGGATGGTTGAATCCAGGAGAGGAATGGAGTCCTTTTTATTAAGTAAACTATCAGGCACCGGCGGTACTCTTAATGAATCGGGCCCCTGTTTTACAGGAATGGTATCAGGCCTTCTATCTCCGGGCGGTAATAGAGTGTCCGCCTTGTGTACAGGCGGGAGGGTATCCATTCCTGTTAAAGCGCTGTAAAAATTTTTGGCTTGCGCATAACCTGCAGCCGTTTTCCACGTTAAGATAAACAGGAATACAGCAGTTAGTGCTCCGGCAAACAGATATTTTGAACTAAATTTGCGCAGTTTAATCATACGGGTTGGGCAAAAATAATTGTTTCAACCCTAAACTATATGTGAAGATTATGAATAACTCAGTAAATTAAGATCATAAATGACTAAACAATTCTTTTATCCGTTATTTCTTATTCTATTTGCTTTACCGGTACAGTCATTTATTCCGAATAATAAAATTTCTCAAATTCCCAAATCTACTGTCAGAACTGTGATCATAGATCCAGGCCATGGTGGTACGTTCTCCGGGGCAGCGGGACTGAGTTCTTTTGAAAAAACGGTAAGTCTTGACGTAGCCTTAAAATTTGGAGCAGCCCTCCAGGCAGCATTTCCTGAAATTAAGGTTGTTTATACCAGGACCACCGATGCGAATGCGGGCAACCGGCAGACTTTACGGGAAGACCTGAATTATCGCGCAGACCTTGCCAATTCATCAAGAGGCGATCTTTTTATTTCATTTCATTGCAATTCCGCCGGTAAAAGGCCAGGTGGCTGGTATGAAAAAGTGGTGGTTGGTAAAACAAGAAAAACAAGAATAGTTATAAAACGAAAGAAAAAGGTAAAGCAGGCTTATTACGAGTATAAATATGAGAATGTATGGAGAGAAAATGTAGCCAGCGGAACGGAATCCTATATCTGGGCTGTCGGGAAAAATGACGCGAAAGTTAATTCTGTATCCAAGAATAACGAATATTACGGCGAAATCGATTCCACGGCTACGGAAGCGGTTGAATTGCCTGATCCCAACGATCCGGCAGAAAAAGCAAGAATGCTGATCTACGCACAGCAATACTTCAAAAAAAGTTTAACCCTAGCCGACCTGGTGGAGAAAGAGTTCACAAAAAGAGGCCGGATCAGCCGGGGTGTAAAACAACGGAACGATGAAGGTATCTGGGTATTGCAGGCCACGGGCATGCCGAGTGTATTGGTTGAAATTGGATTTATTTCCAACAAAGAAGAGGAACAATACATTAACAGCGATAAAGGCCAGGATGAAATTGTGGAAGATGTGTTAAATGCATTTAAGGCGTATAAACAAAAGCAGGAAACAAAACCTGCTGCAGTGACTACTAATTAATTTTAAAACAGACCCTGTTCCAGCATGTTAAAAAGATCGCTTCTTTTATTTACAGTTATGATGTTTTCAGTTTTGTTGTTTTCTTTTGTGCGTAAGAAAGAAAAACAAAAACCGCTGAAAACGATCATTATTGATGCTGGTCACGGCAGGATGCCAAATGGGAATTATAATGGCGCTAAAGGAAGTTATTCTTATGAAGACGTGTTATGCCTGGCGATAGCCAAAGAGCTGGTAGCCGATTTGAAAGAAGCATTGCCTGAAATAAATATCATTGAAACCCGCCCCACGGAAGAGATTGTGCCACTGCACCGCCGCGCAGAAATAGCGAACCAGAGTAAAGGCGATCTTTTTATTTCCATTCATTGCAATGCGATGCCGCCGGTACGACACAGTGAAAGAATAGGAACGAAAACTGTTACGATGTACACCGGAAGGGGCAAAAAAAGAAGAAAGGTTTCCAGGCGGGTGCCCGAATACCGTTACTGGACTACACCCAGTCCAGCTAAAGGAACAGAGACCTATATATGGGGTGCACATAAGAATGAGGATAAAGAAGTAGCCTTTCGTGAAAATGCAGCCATGATGGAGGAAGAAAACTACAAGGAAAATTATGGCGATGTAGATCCCAATTCACCAGAATTTATCGCTTTATCTTTATTGAATACAAAACAATTTTTTAAACGCAGCGCCACACT
>JAOQAL010000325.1 GCA_025963615.1 Chitinophagaceae bacterium
GCATCTACCATTTCCTGTCCGTCTTTTGCGTTTACCGACATTGGTTTTTCGCAAATCACCTGCTTACCCGCTTTGGCTGCTCTTATAACAAACTCTTTGTGCAACGCATTTGGCGTAATCACGTATACCGCATCTATCTCCGGATTGTTTTTGACCTGGTCGAAATTCTCGTAGTTGTAGCAGTTCTTTTCAGGTATGTTGTATTTGCTCTGCCAATCTTTAAGTTTAGAAGGAGTGCCACTAATAGCGCCAACTAACTTGGCTTTCTTACAGGATTGCATTGCATCCGCTACACGTGTTCCATAGCTTCCAAGTCCCAGGATGGCGACGCGAAGTACCGGGCCTTCATATTTTTCAGCGCTCGCCTCAACCGTTTTTGGTAAAAAGGGCACAACAATAGATGCAGCGGCAATTTTTTGTAAAAAGTCACGACGGGAATTCATATTGGCGGAGTTTAGTTTTAAAATTTGAACCATGTAATTGCATAAAAATAAGGCATGCATTATATCACTAACACAATATCCGCATTTTATTTAAATCAATACAAAATAAATGTTTCCCATATAATTTGCCCACTAGATTACCGGGTTTCTAATTTAGTTCATGAGCACAAACGGCTTATATAAAAAATTCATCCTTCTGCTCCAGGAAATTTGCTTTCATTTTTTTTTGGATACCGGCTGTTGTTTTTTATGGCAACATCGTTGCCCGTCTGAATGCCAGCCCGACAAAGTCATTCCGGCGGAGCCAGCCGGGCGGACGTTGCATTTCGTTCATCCGCATTCGTTGTGGATCTTAAGTGAAATCTGCTTGTTGTGTAAATAATTTTGGCATACTAATAATTCATATTCCTTCCAGCATTAAATATTTCTGAGTGTACGTAAAGTAATGGAGTACCGGGTTTGTTTTACAGGAGTAATGCTGTGTTGCCATTCGGTTCGGGCTGGCCCTTGTATGACATAAAGAGAGCGGCGCTTTACAGGAAATGATATGACAGATGAACGTCCTTGTTTTGCTTTATCCTGTGGACGTAACCGAAAGGTGCAGTCGGCCATCAGCGAAACACCCGCAATAATATCAAACGGCGGAGCATCCCTATGCCAGTTGATAACGGAACCAACCGGGTATTCTGTAATCAATAATTCGGCAAATTCTGCAGGTTTTATTGACCGGTAATTATTGACTTTTTCAATGAGGGAGTTAAATGCCGGGGGAATATCTTTTCCTTTTGTAAGACTTCCATTTTCAAAACTATAATCATAACCAAAGCTGGCTACTTTCCGGTTGGCTTTAAATCCCTGGAAATTGAAGTTGTGTAATTCAATTTTTGATATTTCGTTATATAACCCTATTTCTTCATCTTCGGATAGAAAACCAGGAATGTATTCAAATCCCTCAGGGGAAGCGGGGCCTATCGGAAACAAAGTATTCATCGGATATTAGCAGGCAAAATGTTCGCCACGCTTGTTAGCTGATGTTAGTTCCGGTATTGCACCTGAATTGCCCTGATTTTTAAAAGTTAACAGATTTTATTTTTGGAACAGGATATTCCTTATTTGTCTGTATAGCCGTTAACGAATAAGTGTTTACGATGTGGCCGCAATAGAATTACCGTCACCCTGGTTAACGATATAAAGCTTAATTGAAAAACCTCCTCTTGAGCTGCATTCCGTCCACGGCCATATTGCAAACACTCATGTTGACAGAAGTGCTGTTTTCAGGAAGCCTTTAAATTAATCTCGTCTTCAGGTGCATGCATTTGAAGATTGTATTTCTCTCTGATTGCCTGCATGTCCTTCTTCAGGATATCAGGACGTTTCCAATATTTCTCGCTCAACTTTTCACGAACGTTCCTCATAAATTGAACAGCGTCAAATTTTTTATTCTTCTCCATTGTCTGGCATTTCTAAAATTTCTCTTGGCGTTCTGATTTCAATCATTCTGTAGCCAAGTTTCAGATTGATTGAGTTGTATAATCGAATACGGTTCAGATTTACGATGTGCTTAAAATTCCAACTGGCTAAAACGTCAGCGTTATAGATAGTGGCAAGAGCAATATGTAAAGCGTCATTGAAACTTTTCATCGTTAATGCTCCTTCATTAATGTAAGTTTCAGCAAGTTGAAAAGCCTGGTCAATAATTCCTATTGCAATTTGATATTTCTTGGGAACTTCTGAAAGCTTGTCCTTAACTTCCTGGGGAGCAGGTTCAAGTTCCTGCAAAGTCAAGTCCGAAAGAACAAGTAACTTTTTTCCTATTTTGAACTCTTCAAATAAAGCATTCGACCACTCTGCAAATTCTTCGTCAAAGCAACCGCCAACGGTTGAAGTGTCAGAATAAACTTTCATAAGTTCAAAAGTACGAAAATCAATTCTGTTCTAGGAAGTGGTTATCCTTCCTTTGCCTGGTCTTCGCATCACGTCAGCAAGTTCTAATCGTGTCTACTGCTTTTAGCAAGGATTTCTTTGGAGGAAATCTATTTTATTAAAATTCGTAAGTAATAATAAGTTGAGTTAAACGTTCTGTTTAATTGTGCCTCTAATATTTAAAACAAGGATTTGGCAGTGATTAATTTTAGAATATATTTGACCGTTATGAAAACTAGATTTACTGTGAAGAAAATAGAATTATTACCCTTATTTGTGTTATTTGCGATTGGTTGCAGCCAGGCTCCTGCCGAAAGTGAAAAAAAAGTTGGCGTTTCAACTGAAAATGATCAACCTGTAACAAATGGGCCAATAAGGAAACCTCTGGATACTACAGCTTACGACAAAATAATAAAGGATTTAACCAATAGCGACACCACAGGAAAGTGGCCAGCTAAAGCTCCTTATCCTTTACCTGGAGCTATTTTACCATTCAATAGAATTGTAGCTTTTTATGGTAACCTGTTTTCTAAAAAAATGGGAATTTTAGGAGAGATCCCTAAAAAGGAAATGCTGGCAAAGCTAAAAGGTGAAGTCGCGAAATGGCAGGCTGCAGATACATCTATCCCTGTTATTCCTGCCTTGCATTATGTGGCGGTAACAGCACAAGGCGCACCGGGTAAAGATAATATGTACCGTTATAGAATGCCTTTTAAGCAAATAGATACAATTGTAAACTGGGCCAGGGAAATTAATGCACAGGTTTTTGTAGATATACAGGTGGCACACAGTACCGTAAGAACAGAAGTTCCTTTACTGGAAACATATTTAAAGATGCCAAACGTACATCTTGGTATCGATCCGGAATTTTCTTTAAAAAATGGCGAAGTGCCTGGTTCGAAGATCGGAACATTTAATCCCGATGATATTAATAGTGCTATTGATTTTTTAGCAGACTTAGTAAAGAAAAATAATCTTCCTCCTAAGATCTTAATTGTGCACCGTTTCACGCAGGGAATGGTGACAGGTTTTGAGCGGATTAAAAAAGTTCCGGAAGTGCAGGTTGTAATGGATATGGATGGATGGGGTCCTAAATTTCTTAAAAGATCTACTTATCTGCGATACATTAAAAAAGAACCTGTTCAATTTACCGGCTTTAAATTGTTTTATCATAATGACACTAAAACAGGAGCAGATCAGTTGTATACTCCACAGGAGTTATTGAAATTTACTCCGAAGCCAATTTATATTCAATACCAGTAACAGGTATTAAAAGCATCCTTTTTTAAAAAGACAGCTAACCCGGGAAATAGTCTTATCAAAAAATTAGTGAACCAGTCGTTCATTTCCTTATTTCATTTACAACAGGACTAATATTCACTTAATTCCTATCGTCATCCATTAGCATTGCGAATATTTTGTCGTTTGCTACTGTTTCCTGGTGGTATTTGTTTAGCAGGCTGACCTTCATAGATCTACCGATGTCTCTCAGTCCGGGTTCCTTTGGCATTTTATAATCAGGATCCGGTTCGTAACTATTTTCTCCACTTTCGTCATCAGGGAGTTCCGGCTTTTGCATAAGAACAAACCTTACCGGGCCTGCCTTTTCCCGGTTATTGGGTGAGTAACTAATCATGTGGTTCCATGCATTTTTAAACTCGTTTCCCAATGAGACGATATCGGTCTTTTCATTGATCAATACCACAAATTTTTCGGTAGCAGTATGATTTATTATTTGACTTATTTCCCAGATAAGACCTTTTCGTTCCGGGTTATAATCTGAAGCATCTATCAGTGCAACATCTGTCTTCTCGAACAATAGTTCAACAGCTTTTTGCCAAATTCCGTCAGTACATAAAAATGTATGGGTAGGATACGCACCCGAGAAAAAAGCATCGATCATCAACCCTTTTGTCTTAGGAGGTATCGGCTGCTCCGCCCCGTTTGCCAGCCGTTTTTCCAGGTCCACATTGTTTGTTATAAGAGCGCTTTTTACAATTTTGCTAATTGCAAAGGAATATGTGTTGTTAATTGCTATATCATGAGGCGAGCCAAGAAAATAGACTGTGCCGTGGCGCCTCCAGCCAGACATCGTACTTATTTTACTATAGTCTCCGTTGGAGGCGAAAAAATTATAGAAGTATAAGATGCGGTAAGGGGCAACGTTGAAGATATTTTTTTCCGGAGTAACAATATCGTTTTTTGTACAAACAGGATCTGGAAGTTCATTTTGTTCATACACATCCAGTTGAAAAGGCGAAGCTATCTGTGATTCTGCCAATGCAGGAGGTATTGAAAGTTGTGGACCGGAAATATTGTGAATTGCCTTTGCTTCCCGCTTCATAATCGCCGCAACCTGGCGGCTTATTCTGAAGCGCAAAATCGTGATTATGGACAAATAGAAAAATAAAAGACCGAAGAGAGAGATGCACAAACCTGCAAAAAAACTACCTCCTTTAAAATATATAAAAGCAATAAATGCCACGAAAACAGAAATGAC
>JAOQAL010000357.1 GCA_025963615.1 Chitinophagaceae bacterium
GACCCTTAACTTTGTAACTGGATATACCACGATTTTACTTTCTTTTATATGCCATGCAATTAATGAAGTGATCAGGCAGCAAAACAAGATAAGGGAGCCTAGTGCGTATCCAAGGCCTAAGGTTCTGTCCATTAGATCGGAGATCTCAGTGCCCACAGTAGTTGAGCCAACTATCGTCAACCAATAGAGCCAGGAATAAAATCTCGACGCTTTCAATTGGATAATTAGTGCCGTAAGAAAAAATACAGCTGTAATTGCAAGGCTCACGACGTATCCGGCATTAAGTGTCATTGAGCAGAAATCTCCCAAAACTTCTCCCAAAGTTGTCGAGAGCACCTTCATGATCCAAAAATATAGAGTAATCCTGGCTACCTTATTGAACGCGGCATTGTTTTCCATAAATCACAGATTCAAAAGGGTAAATCTTATATTTTTTCTTCTCCGGCATCATTCAATAGAAAAAAACGGCAGTATTATCTGTTATGAATTGAAGGTTCCGAAATATCTTTTTTTCCGTACTGGTCTTTTTCAAAAGTTTTTAACCAGCCGTTTCGTCCTCTTTTTTGGGTACGGTTTGGAATATAATGTCCCACAGTACAGAACTAACCCCAAAGCCTTTTTCCGGTGTTTTATAATGATGCAAATGGTGATTGCGCCACAATGCTTTCAGGAGCCTCGGCGGTGAATATGCATGTATAGCAAAATGCATAGTGCCGTATAAAAGGTAGCCAAATACAAACCCTGAAAAAAATGGCAAGGCATGCCATTGCATCAGTTGGTACATGATAAAAAGAATGAGGCACGAAATGAGAAGGCTTGGTATAGGCGGCATAAATAGTCGTTCTTTATCCCGCGGATATTCATGATGAACGCCGTGCATAATATATACAAATCGCTTTGCACGCGGGCTTTCCGCTATTATGTGGAAGAGAAAGCGGTGTACAATATATTCGAATAGGCTCCACAAAAGCAAACCCAATACAAACAATCCTGCTTCAGTCCCAAAGGGAATAGCTTTATAAACAAAACTGTAGTACATCAGGGCTGTAATCGCGGGAAAGTACAAGCTATAAATAACAATGGGATGCGTTTTGGTCATCATTTCCATGTAAGCATTTTTGAAGATTCGCCCCTGGCCTTTATTCTTTATTTTATCAAAGTGCATATTTCCTGTATTTATCAGTGCGACTAAATTTAGTTATTTTCCCATATCATAATCATGCCAACTCCATGTGTTTCAATGTTCCTGAGTATAATGAATTGCGGGCAGTGGAGATAGCGCTGTATTTTCATGAGCTCTTGGCAGGATTTTGGTAGAATTGCCAACATGAAATCGCTAATAAAAGGAGTCTTTACACTATTTGTTTTCCTGGGTTGCTCAGTAAATGGCAGCGCGCAGTTATCGAAACTTTTAGATACAGCTAACAAACCTGAATATTCTAAAAGGAGAATATTACCTATGTTATACTACAGTAACCCTGATAAAATTTTCGTAGGTGTAAAGTTTCGACTGGCGAAGGTTGAATTGCATGATGAACCTGATGGCTACCCGCATGGTTTTGATCATGCACTCCAGTTTCGGTATTCCATTCCCCAGAATGCTTTTAGTATTTTGTATGACGGCAAGTACTACCAGGCGCTCGGACATTGGAATGTTATCATCAATAGTTATTATGATTGGATGATCTGGACAAATTTTTTCGGGTTCGGAAACGAGACACATAAGCCAAGTGACCCAACCTATTACCGACTCCGCACGGGGGAATTTGCAGGGGATATTGGCATTAACCGCATTTTTGCTAACCGCCATCACGTGAACATTAATGTAAATATGCAGGGTATAGAAGTGTTTAACAGGCAGGGCAGCTTTGTTGGTGATAGTTTCATCAACAATAAAACCTATTATTATGAGCACCACGTTTACACCTCGCTACGTGCGAACTATACCTACCAAAATGTAAATGACCCTAATGTGCCAACGAAAGGTGTCATGTTTTATCTCGGAGGAGGTTATACCATAAGCGTTAGTGACTTGAGCAGGAATTTTGCGAGCTACAACAGCATTTTCCAGGTATATGTACCACTTATCAACAAGTTCAGCCTGGCGTTACGTGCCGGCGGCTCCGGCGTTTCGGGGAACCCTGAATTTTTTCAGTATGTCTCCGTGGGCGGACCAATGACCATAAGAGGATATGTGCGTGACCGTTACTGGGGAAATACCGCGTTTTACAATACCAACGATCTGCGCTATATAACCGATTTTAATGTTCACTCCATCCGGGGTAAAGTTGGCCTGTTGGCACTCTTTGATAATGGACGAGTATGGCTGAACAATGAAATATCTTCTGTGCTCCACACAGCCTACGGCGGCGGTTTGCTGCTCGCTCCTTTCAATAAATTCACGGGTACGGTTACTTATGCCGTGTCGGATGAAGGAGGCCTGGTGCAGGTAAGAGTAAGTAAGCTGTTAGCAAACCCAAAAAACACACAACTTCCAACTCACCGCTAGGTGAATGCAATTGTTACTGCGAAAGCTACCCATCGTTTGAGATTTGCTGTCCGATAAACGCTAAATTTTCAAGAAGTTTAAGTTGAGTATGATAGATTAGCGCTGAAGCTAAAGACAATTTCGTTGTCATGAACCGCTGTTTTCATTACAATTCCAAACATGATAGTTATGTGGTATGACAATGTTTCTTAGCAGGAAAAACACAGCTAAAATTTATAAACAACACCTGGCATAATGACGCCATCGTAATATTGCAAATTATATAGCAAAGCCGTCTTTTTTTGCTTGCCCGCTCGCAACCTGGCATAACGGTGATAGTTATTGACTACCTGTTTCCCGGTTATATAGCCTAACGCCGCCCCGGCAAAGACATCTGTAGCCCAGTGCGCATTTTGAGTAACCCTGCTGATACCCACAAGAGTAGCCGCAGAGTATGCGATAACCGGGATCAGGATCTGATCTTTATATTCAAAAGCAAATACGGTCGCTGCCGAAAATGCGGCAGTAGTATGACCTGACGGGAACGAGCTGCCAAAACCGCTTCTGGGATCGTGGCCATTAAATACTGATGGCCCCAGGAAATGATTGTTTTCAGGAACAGGATGGTCCTTATCATAGTAGTTTGGCCGCTGTCGTCCTGTAATGTATTTTACAGCATCTGACATACCTCCGGCGGCTATGTATGCCTGAGTAGAAAGAAACGTTGTAGTTTTGACTTTGTTACTTTTAAAAATAAACCCATAGGCGCCAAAAGCCGCAAGCGTGTAGCCCTCCCATGCGCCACCGAAATTTGTGATGTATTGACTTGTATTACGCAGCCCGGGATTACCGTTCATGAATTTTGATGCAAATTGCTGTATAGGTTTATCAGCGAAGAATAATGCTACCTCGATAGCGCCAAACTCACCAACTTTTATCCAGGTTTTTTTAGAGGCATGAAACGGACCGGTAACTTCCTGTACCATATCTGTGCCCAGCAAAACAAAATACGCTTTAACAGTTAAATTGGTTTGGCTCGTATACTCGTCTTTATTTACATCCACTATCGGTTTTTGCCCTGGCTTTTCCTCCTCTTTGTGAAGACTATCCAACTTCTTGATCAGAGTATCTGTTTTCTGGCCAAAGCTTTTAACAGAACACAAAAGAAGAACGAGAACTATTAGTAAATGTTTATGAAAAGTTTGCAAAGCATATGATTTAGTGCTGTTTTTGCCGATGTACGATACAAGCGGCAAAAACAGCAATATATAACTGAGAGGCACTCTCAAAGAACAAACAGATCCAAAAAGGTATTAAGAGAAAAACAATTACTGTCCTATTTAATTTTTGTTTTATCGCGTCCCGTTTTCACTTTTTCCTCACCATCTTTTATCTTGGTTTTTGTACGTTGGCCTGTTTCATTTGTTGGTTCAGGCGGCACAGTATGTACTTCAATAGTATTTATCCTTACCGTATCAACCCGATATGACCCGTTGTCTTCTTTGATTATATAATTGTTCACTACAGATCCTGTTTGCCCGTAAATGGTATCTTTTTTCGTTGGGTCAACGAAGAGATCTACCGGTTCGTCTGTTTCATAATTCACGATCCTGCCCTGGACGGTATCAATACGTACAGTGATCTGTTTGTTTGTTCTTAAGTCTAAGTATTTTACGTTTGGCTGCGGTGAAAAGTTGCCAGCGTATTTGTGATGAGTGACCGTGGTGGTGGTTGTAGTTGTAACAGACGAATCTCCGGGAGATAGCGTTGTGCTGTCTGACGTAGTTGTAGTAGTTGATCCGCCGTTACAGGAGAATAGTGGCGTAATTGCCGCCAGCAGTGCGATGTAAAGATGTGTTTTTTTCATTGTTTTTTTTGGTTTATTGGCCATAGAAATCGTGCCAATATATTATGATCGATACGATTATTTAAAAAAAGCATAAAAGGTAAGGATGTCAGAATGTAATCCTGTGCTCCTTATATAGTGTCCGTACCTGATTTCGAGCGAACTCCAGTTCTTGATTTTCAGGACACCTTTTTCCGGCGAAAAGCGTACTCCCGTTCCAAAGAAACTACTGTGAAAAGCTGAAAGATCAAAATCACTGGTATAAAACATATCGGTTGTGGCATGCAGGCCGTAGGCGGCAAAATATTTAGCAGCACTTTGCTGATTAAAACGGTAGAACGGGCTGATTGAAAGAAAAGCATTTAGCTTCACGGGCAATTCAAGACTTGCCGTGTGTGCTCTTACACCCCAATCATCCATGTAATAGCGATAATAGCTGCGTACTATAAATCTGTCGTCAATAAAATAATTGGCCCTGATACCCATTGGCAATTTATACCTGCTCGCAGGCAGAACTTCTATTCGAACTGAATTATCGTTAAAAAAAACACGCTGATAATCTGTAGCAAGCAAGCCCATTTGGGAAACAACATCCATCAGCACCGCTAATTGTAAACGTTTATTCACAACCTGTGACCAGGACAGGGATGCACTGTATGAATTCCTGGGCTGATAATCACCGCTATGACCTGAGAATGCACCGCCGGGTGGTCTTAGTTCAACGGGATATATGACGGTCCATCGATCAAAATAACTTTGGACGCTCAATGCGAATTCACGGTTATTATCGGCCGATGTCCTGCTGTAATTAGCACCAAGGCCTATTGATTTATAGTCAAATTCGGTAGAGAAGGCTCCTGTAATACCGAACTTATTGTTTTTGGCATCTTTTTCAGACCATCCCGCTGAAAAGTATGTACGGGTATCGTGTGATGATGGGCCAGACACGGTGGTGGGGTCGATATTGTCTGAAGAAGCGGAGGTGTAATTGTCTATTCCAAATTCTGCAGCCCAGGTAAATTGTCTGTTATGTTTGTCGGTTTTAAGTAACACAACATCAAGAGTGTTCGCAAAATCTGAAAGCTTTTCCGTGCCGATACCACCGGTAACCGCCGAATTACTTCCATTCTGCAGGTAGTAACCCGAAACAAAATTCACTTCCTCTATTTTTAATTTCCTCTGTTTATAGCCGGATGTGTCGCTACTGTTCATCTGCGCAAAGGAACTGAACAAATAAAAAAAATAAAAAATAATTGTAAGTGAAAGCTTTCTCATGTTGTGTCTATTAAAAGTTAATTACATCCGCAACCTCCTCCTGTTTTACTTTTATTTGCTCCTGAAGCGCCTTCCCGGTAAGATTGAAAGTTACTCTCGAATTTTTCAGATTTTCTTAAGGACAAGCGCATCTCAGCATCATTAAGATATTGCTTCTTGTACTCCTTTACAGGAGTACAAGAATGAAAAATGAGGCAGCCAGTCACTATTTGCAGCCATTTGCAGAAATATTTTTTTCTCATGCCAGTTGAATGTTTTTTGAAGTAAATATCCTGTCATTGTCATCAATAATAATGCAGGCAATGTCTTTCATCTGATTAATGAGGTCTAATCCCGTTTCTATGCCCATTACGGTGATAGGTGTTGCCATTGCATCGGCTATTTCTGCATTTGGGCAAATAACAGTCGTGCTTTTAATACCAGAAACGGGGTAACCTGTCTTAGGATTTATAGTATGCGAATACTTCTTACCATCGATAATCGCGAATTTTTCATAATTGCCTGAAGTGGCAATTGCCATATCGGTCATGTCGAGGTAAGACAGTAAATGATTTTTTAAATTAGGATCAGCAATTCCTATTGTCCATGGCATACCATTTGGTTTATAGCCCCAGGTTGTCATATCTCCCGATGCATTAACAATACCACCCTTTGCACCTTTTTCCTTCATTACCACTTTTGCTCTTTCTGCTGCGTAACCTTTTCCTATGCCACCAAATCCAATACGCATGCCTTTTTCCTTCAGATACACTGTACAGTTTTTTTTGTCCAGGGCAATATTGCGGTAGTTGATTAGTCTTACCAGATGTTTTGCGACATGTGGATCAGGCAAAGCAGTCATGTTTGTTTCAAAATTCCAGAGTGATTTATCAATTGAGCCATAACTTATGTCAAACGCACCTTGTGTTAAATCGGATATCCTTAGAGAGCGATCTATAAGGTCAAGCACTTCTCTATCTACCTTTACTGATTTTATGCCTGCATACTTATTGATCAGGTTAGTCTGACTATAGTCATTAAAAGTTGTGAATAATTTCTCTATTCTACTGATTTCCCCGATCGCTGCATCAATCATTTCATTTGCCAATTCCTCATCGTCGCAAGTAACAAAGATCTCAAACCGATTACCCATCAGTTTAGTTATCCTTTTGTGGACAGTTGCCAATGACATCAGATTTTCTTTGCAATTTTTTAATTGTGGCATTCAACTGATTTTATTTGATCAACAAATTTATCTGGGCTGACTCCAGGATAACCTACCCATTCTTTAACTACTTTACCGTTACCGTCGAGCAACAACGTAAGAGGGAAAGCTCCACTTTTATTATATTTTTCGGCTAACATTTCGTTCTCTTTTGTTTGCGTAGTTGTTAGCTTATTCTTTTTTAATCGAGGAAAATCTGCGTTAACCAGTACTAAGTTGGAATCTGCATAATTGCTGAATGCGCTACTGTGAAAAATCTCCTTTTCTGTACGAATACAGGGCACACACCAATCGGACCCGGAGAAATTAAGCAGCAGATATTTATTTTCCTTTTTTGCCTCCTCTTTTGCCTTATTGAAATTTGTTGTCCAGCCAAAATTCATTGCCAGAACCGATATTAAGATCGCTATAACGAACACTATTCCAAACGTTTTCATAAAAACAGGTTTATGTATTAATAAAAAAATACCAACTTATCACTAAAAATACTTTGCCATCAATTGCGGGAGCCGTGCCTTTTAACTTTTATCGTTTGCATTATTTGTGGCATAATATTATAGCGGCGATATAAAATGGTATTTATGAGAAAAATTTATTCTTATAATCTATTAGTGATCTTAATCTTTGCAGGATTTACTTACAGGCCCATACCAGTATATGGCTATTCTGTACTTACCCATGAGGCAATCATTGACGCATGTTGGGATAAAAATATTCAACCATTAATTGTTATTAAATTTCCCGGCGCAACAGCTCAGCAGTTAACGGATGCACGCGCATATGCCTACGGTGGTTGTGTTGTACCGGATATGGGGTATTATCCTTTCGGAAGTAAATTATTTACAGAACTGGTCCACTATGTTCGTACAGGTGATTTCGTTACTGCGCTGATTGCCGAAGCACAGGATGTTAATGAGTATGCATTTGCCTTAGGATGTTTATGCCATTATAATGCCGATAAATACGGCCACCCGCTTGCCATTAATCGTGCTGTACCCTTGATTTACGCTAAAGACAAAGAGAAGTATGGGACAAGCGTTACGTATGAGCAGCATCCGGTTTCACACGTAAGGACTGAATTTGGTTTTGATGTATTGCAAACCGCAAAAGGAATGTATGCTAATGAAGCTTATCATGCATTCATTGGTTTTAAATTATCGAGGCCTGTCTTAGAGAGGGCGTTCATCAAAACCTATGGAATAGACATTAACGACATTTTTAAAGACCTGTCATTATCTATCGAAAGTTTCAGATGGATCATAAGGAACTTTTTTCCGACAATAACAAGAGCAGCGTGGGCCGCGAAAAAGTCTGAAATAAGGCAATCTAACCCATCCATTACGCGCGGAAAGTTTGAATATAGAATGCGTACAGCCAAATACTACCATGAGTTTGGTAAGCGACATGAGCGGCCCGGTTTCTTTCCAGCGACTATTTCATTAGTAGTAAAAATTCTGCCCAAGGTGGGGGTTCTTAAAGATCTCACAATAAAGGTCCCGGGACCAGAAGCCGAGAAATTATTTATCCAAAGTTTTGATACTGTTTCGGTCCACTATATCTATTCATTAAATGTTTTGGCTCACAGTAAGTATCATCGGTTTGCTAATATTGATTTTGACACCGGACATGAAACATCTGCCGGGGAATATCAGCTCGCAGACAAAAATTACATTGAGCTATTGCTAGCATTAAAAAAGAATAATTACAAAAACGTGAACGCAGAGCTAAAAGAAAATATCCTCGCATTTTATGCGCAGTGTAACGAAGGTATTGCGGCAGCAGCTGGCGAACAACAATGGAAAAACGTTACAGAAGCCCTTACTGACCTTAAAAGTGTAAAGACACAACATTAACGCAATATTGCTTTTTTTACTGTCCAGATGTAGACTTTTTTACCCAATATGGAACTTTTACAACAAAATATTGCATTTTATTTTTAGCGGAAAGTTGGATTAATCCAATAATGCGGTTAAGGCACAATTTGTATAACCAAATGTAAATCAAATCGACTGGTATGTTCGGGAATCATAAGTTACGCACATCTATATACTGTATATTTACATATGCATTATCCGCGTCGTCGTTGGTTGCATGTGGTCAGAAAAATAAAACATATCAAAGCCCCCCTGGCTACAACCTGAATAAACCCTTCGTGGTCAAATTGCCATCTGAGCTGTTTGAAATATCAGGCATGGCGTATTATAAGAAGGATAACAGCTTATTCGTTGAGAGCGATAATAAGGGGGCGGTATACAAGATATTCCTGAACAATGTAAAGGATATAAGAAAATGGAAATTTGGCCAAAAACGCAATTATGAAGACATCCTCTTCCACGATAGTGTGTTCTATGTAATTAATGATGACGGTGATATTACAGCACTGCGTTTTTTAAATGACTCGTTCGTTACCAGTGAATGCAAGTTTCCGGAAAAAGGCAACTTTGAGTTTGAAACACTATACTTTGATGACAAGCTACAAAAAATGATTTTGATCTGTAAAGATTGTGAGACAGACAAAAAGACTGCTGTAAGCACCTATGAATTTGATCCGCAGACGTGCACCTATAGCAATTCGTATACCATTGATGCCGGAACTATCGTGGAAAAAGATGGTCCCAAAACGATCAAGTTCAAACCTTCGGCCGCAGCAGTAAACCCAGCTTCAGGGGAGTTGTACATATTGTCATCGGTAAATAAGCTACTGGTAGTGATGGATAGCAGCCGAAAAATCAAAGAATCATACAAGCTTGATGCTGCTATTTTTAACCATCCGGAAGGCCTGACGTTTACTCCTGACGGTAGTATGTTTATTTCTAATGAGGGCGACAATTTAAGCCCTGCGACGATTTTATATTTCAAAAAAACAGGCAATAGATGAAGTGGATACTTACAATATTCGTACTACTTGCTCTTCTCCAGCGCACTTCCGCACAGGACGCAACAAGCGACAGTATAAGTAATCGCATCGTAGTAATCGGAGATGCCGGAGACCCTGGCTCCGTGAAGGATGGGAAAGCGGTGGTGCTGGATGCGGTACGGAAAAAAGTCGCGATGGACAAAAAAACGACTGTTCTTTTTGTGGGCGACAATTTATACTATTACGGGTTGCCTTGTGAAGGGGATGTTTGCTATAAGCCGGGGATCGATGCCCTTCATGCGCAA